>SLLP01000250.1 GCA_007133995.1 Balneolales bacterium | reverse complement strand
AGGAGGCCGAAGCACCGTACGCGATCCATCAGTCCGAGTTCCTGTTCGAGCGGAAATTCCGTTTCATCGACCGGGGCGACGGCGGGTTGCAGGTCGGTCTGCGCACATTGTATCTGGACGGGGACATCTATGGAGGCCCGGATTTCGGCGTGAACCTGGAGATCTACCCCTGGCGGCCGTTTTCGCTGGCGTACAAGGGTAGCTGGACCTACACCACCTTTGCGGATGTCATCAATCAGCAGCTCGAGCTGGGATTACACTTGGATGCATCCCGCGTCTTTTTCCGCTATCGCTGGCTGGATATCGGCGGGGTGAAATTTGGCACCCTGACCGCGGGATACGGCATCTATTTTTGAACATCCTGGTCTTACCCTTATCCGTCATTGAAACTAAACGGAACCTCGTTGAGAAATCTGGTGTGGTACTTCGTGTAGGAGTTGGTGTGAAATCTGGTGTGGCACCTGGTACGATTAATCCCCGATGGCCTTGCGGATACGGTTCAGCAACGCTTCGGCCGATTCCGGATAGGTCGAAAACGGTTCGATCGCCACCTCCTCAAATCCTTGTAAATCTGCCATCCTGAAGCGGTCATACAAATCACGCGCCATCTCTTCATATATTCCATCATACCGGATAATCTTGCAGGCCGGATTGGATGGTCCATTACCGTTCCTCACCTGATGCAGCAGGTAAAGCGTATTTTTAGCGGGTTGCAGGGGAACAGGCAGCTCGTCATGACGCATCCAGCGGACTCGGGCGTCCGGCGCATAGTGGGTGTATTTCATTCCCGGGCTGCGCGGAGGGGATGTAGCTTCACGGGGTCCGGCACCTGTACCGGATGTACCCGGCATGTCGGTCATCCTGACCGGTTGCAATAACGCCTCTTCAATATCCGATTGTGTGACATGGCCCGGCCTCAGCACCGTATACGGTCGTTCGGAAAGGTCCAGAACCGTCGATTCGAGTCCGTACTGGCACGATCCACCTTCAATAATTGGCACATCCAACCCGAAATCCTGGCGGACATGTTCCGCGCGGGTCGGGCTCGGCCGCCCTGATGTGTTGGCGCTCGGCGCAGCGATGGGTCGTCCTGCTTCCTCAATAAGCCGCAAAGGTATGGGATGATCGGGCATGCGGATGGCGACGGTTGGAAGGCCTGCCGTAACGATATCCAGCACTTCGGGACGTTTTGGAAGGATGATGGCGAGAGGTCCCGGCCAAAAACACTCCATCAACCGTTTCGCATCATCAGAAATTTCCACCGCGAGTGTTCCGGCCATTTCAGCAGAATTGACGTGCACAATCAGGGGATTGTCGGGCGGCCGGCCCTTCAGCTCAAAAATCCTGGCAACAGCATCAGCATTCCAGGCATCCGCACCCAGTCCGTACACAGTCTCCGTTGGAAACGCGATAACGATTCCATTCCGCAGCTGTTCGGCGTATTTACTTAGTGATATGTCGGGTTTGGTTTCAATCATGTCTTGCACATCCTTTTACTTTGACACAACCTGTCGCTGTGTTACAACCTGTCGCTGTGTTTCATCTTGCCGCTGAATTGCATCCATTAGCTCTGCAATGTCCATCGGTTCTTTCTGAAGGATACGATTTTTCCGGATCACATTTCAGCAGATAACGCATAGTAAAGTGGGCAGCCTGCATTTTCGTACATAATGTCCATTGATGAGCATAACGCAAAAGTGGTATATAATGTGCGCTATGCGTCATGCTACACTTCATCAGCAAAAACTACCTGCTTGTAAAATTGCACCATGCTTTATTCGCACCAAGCGGACCGTTCGTTTCATGCCGGAAGACGCCTTGTCACACGGGTTCATGCTGTTCCTTGTGCGCAATGACATCGGCAGGCTGTATCTTGTGCAGCAGCTCGATGGCGGCCTGCGGATCGGGGATATCCTGCACCACAAAACGCACCGACTTGTCCTTCTGCACCAGTTGAAACCGATCGGGACGTTGTTCTTCCAGCCGGCTCATCAGGTGCTGCAGACCGCCGCTGTCGTAAAAGCGGGCGCCTGCATTCGTGACATGATCCGGACACTGAAGCCACATTCGTCCGGCACGGATCGTCACCTTCTCGAGCCAGAGCTGCCCGGCCAGTATTTTGATCCGGCTTGCGGAAATCAGATTCTGCGCGGCTTCGGGAAGGGGGCCGAACCGGTCAATCAACTCATCGCGCCAGTCGTCGAGCTCCTTTTCATCGAGCGTGCCCGACAGGCGACGGTAGAGGTTGAGCCGCTCCACATTATCGGTCACGTAATCGTCCGGAAGTAGTGCCGAATAGTCGACCTCAACGTTGGTTTCGGACCGTTCGGGGGTGGCTTTCGTATCCTTGAACAGGTCGGAGAATTCGGTCTCCTTGAGTTCACGCACCGCATCGTTGAGGATCTTGTTGTACATCTCAAAGCCGACCTCGTTCACAAATCCGCTCTGCTCGGCACCCAGGATGTCACCGGCCCCGCGGATATCCAGGTCGCGCATGGCAATATTGAAGCCCGATCCCAGATCCGAATACTCCTCAAGTGCCAGCAGACGCCGCCGCGATTCGAGTGTCAAAGACTCCATGGGCGGGGTGATCAGGTAACAGTAGGCCTTGCGGTTCGAGCGCCCCACGCGTCCGCGCAGCTGGTGCAGCTCCGACAGCCCGAAATGGTTGGCGTGATTGATGACAATCGTGTTCGCATTGGCAATGTCAATACCATTTTCCACGATATTTGTGGATACCAGAACGTCGAATTTATGGTCGTAGAAATCAAGGATGATCTTCTCGAGCCGGTTGCCGGGCATCTGCCCGTGCGCGAACTGTACGCGGATGTTCGGCACAAGCGACCGCACCATATCAGCGATTTCCTCTATGTTCTGAACGCGGTTGTGGATAAAGAAGACCTGTCCGCCCCTGCTCACCTCCTGCATGATGGCGTCACGGATCAGGCGCGGATCGAAGCTGTGGATCTCGGTGAGCACGGGCTGCCGGTTGGGCGGCGGGGTGTTGATGACGCTGAGGTCGCGTGCGCCCATCAGCGAAAACTGAAGTGTCCGGGGGATGGGTGTGGCGGTGAGCGTGAGCACATCCACCGTAGCCCGTATCTCCTTGAGCTTCTCCTTTATGCTGACTCCAAAACGCTGTTCCTCATCCACAATGAGCAGGCCCAGATCTCGAAACTCCACGTCTTTGGATGCCAGGCGGTGCGTCCCGATCAGGATGTCGACCTCGCCTTTTTTTGTGCGCTTCAGGATGTCGGTCTGACGCGCTTTGCTCCGGAACCGCGAGATTACCTCGATGTTTACTGCGAAATCCTTCATTCGCTCGCGAAACGTTTTCCAGTGCTGGTCGGCCAGGATGGTGGTCGGCACCATGACGGCCACCTGTTTGCCGTCGAGTACCGCCTTGAAAGCGGCCCGGACCGCCACTTCCGTCTTGCCGAAACCGACATCCCCGCAGACGAGCCGGTCCATCGGCATCTCATTCATCATGTCCGCTTTTACATCGGCGATGACTTTGGCCTGGTCCGGTGTCTCCTCATACATGAAGGAGGCCTCGAGCTCAGTCTGCATGGCATTGTCAGGAGAAAATGCCCAGGCCTGGCGCGCTTTGCGTTTGGCATACAGGGCGATGAGGTCGCGGGCGATGTCCTTGACGCGTTTGCGGGTTTTGGCTTTCTTGCGCGCCCATTCGCCCGAGCCCAGTTTGGTCATCTTCGGGGCGGTGCCGTCCTTGCCGGAGTATTTCTGCAGCTTGTGCAAGCTGGAAACATTGACGTAGAGGATGGAATCGTCCTGGTAGCGCAACACGACCGACTCCTGCTCGGCGCCGCGCACGGTAATCTTCCGGAAACCGGCGAACCGGCCGATGCCATGATCCACGTGTACCACATAATCGCCGATGTTCAGATCCTTGAGCTCCTTGAAGGAGATGCCTCCCCGGCGGACCGCACCCCTGGTCTTCGGATGATGGTACCGGTTGAATATCTGATGGTCGGTGTAGACGGCGATGCCGGCATTCGGCACAATGAATCCGCGGTGCAGGGATTCCACAGCGAGCCGGTAACGCATCTGCGGACCGGGTTCGCCGAGCAGCTCCTCGAAACGACTGCGCTGACCTTCATTGTCGCACAGGATCCAGGTGTCGATGCCTTGGCCGCTCAGGTCGGACAGATTCCTGCGCAGCAGTTTTACCGAACTGTTGAAATCGGGCTGGGGACGGGTGCCAAGCGAGAACTCATGATCGGCTTCCAGATCGGAGGGAAGGGCACCGAACAGTATCCTCGGATGCCGCTGTGCCTGCCCGGCAAACTCATCTGGCGCCAAATAGCGCTCTTCAGGGGAGCCATTTCTATTCTGATGATGTTCTTTTTCCCCGTTGAGCTCATTGTACCGATCCTTTGCCTCTTCAAAGTGCCGGTTCAGCCCGGCCAGGATCCCGGGATAATCCACCGCGGCAATCACAGCTTTTTTGGAAAAAAATGAGACGAGCGACTGACGTCCTTTTTGAGAAAATGATTCGAGGTTGGGGATGAGGCGGATGAAGTCCAAAAAGGCGACCGATCGCTGTGAGTCGGGATCAAATTCGCGGATGGAATCAATT
>SLLP01000100.1 GCA_007133995.1 Balneolales bacterium | reverse complement strand
CTCATCATGAAGTCGTCGGTCAGATCATAGCCAAGTTCTCTTGCTGTTTCCTGCATGGACTGTTTGTATAGCGGCTCGGTATCGATCATCAATCCGTCCATATCCAGAACAACTGCGCTCAATAAATTACTACTATTAGCCTTATTCAATGGATCGCTGTGTATTTATGCTTATTTTTTTTGTTTCGAATCTTTTTCTTGATCCTTCCTTTCATCCTTCTCTTCTTCCGCATTCTCCTCCTCGCCGGATTTCACGGCTTTGCGGAATTCAAACAGACCCTGGCCAAGACCGCGGGCCAATCCCGGAATTTTTCGGGCTCCAAACAACAGCACAAGCACCAATATGATAATCGCCCATTCAAAACCACCTAAAGCACCCATAATCTGATCAATTTCAATAGTTGAGGATACAAAACACTTCAAAACCGGCTATTTGCCGGATAGCGTTTTTAATACCCTGAAGGATAACCATTTTTTTGATCAATGTAAGAATATAAACATGGGGTGGCGGGTAAGATTTCATCGACTCAGTCACTCTGACAATCGTATACAGGTTCAAAATAACTCACCCAAAATGGTTTGATATTATCGGTCAGCCTATGAAATATTTGAAATTATGCAGGTTTGAAGACCTGAATGACAGAGAGCCGCAACATTACCAGGTTAATGGTCTGGATCTGGTGGTTCTGCGCTACGATGACAATGTGTCCGTTTTATATGGGCGGTGCTTGCACAGAGGAGCTCTCATGTCGGATGGATATGTCGATGGGAACAATCTGATCTGTGGTCTTCATGGATGGAACTACCGCTATGACACGGGCGTGAGTGGGTACAATAATGAAGAGGTGCTCCACAAATTCTCCGCCGAGATCCGCGGTGAAAATGTCTGGGTGGATGAAGGCGAAATCAATACCTTTTCTATCAAGACCTATTCTGATCAACACGTTATCTGATCCAGACCTTTGACACTCAGCATCACAGAAAAAAAAACGGATGGGAAACCGCCACAACATATGCGTGCGCTTCTACGAGGAGCTCAATGATTTCCTGCCGCCGGACCGGCGCAAGAGGGAATTTGTGCGTTCAATTCCCGAACCTACCACGACCAAAGATCTGATCGAGGGGTGCAAGGTCCCGCACACCGAGGTGGATCTCATTCTTGTTAATGGAGAATCGGCGGATTTTAACCGGATGGTGGCCGACGGTGACCGGGTGAGCGTGTATCCGGTGTTTGAATCGCTGGATATATCCCCGTCAACCCGGTTGCAGGAGCGGCCGTTGCGCAACCCGCGCTTTCTTGCCGATGTGAATCTGGGGAAACTGGCACGCTTCCTGCGCATGGCAGGTTTCGACACGGCCTATCGCAATGATGCGTCCGATGACGAGCTGGTGGAGCAGATGCTTCTCGAGGATCGCGCACTGCTCACCCGTGACAGGCGCCTGCTCATGCGGCGTGTGGTGCTGAAGGGATACCTGGTGCGGTCGGACCAGGCCGCCGATCAGCTTGAGGAAGTGTTGCGGCGGTTTGACCTGCAGTCGGCCATCCGGCCTTTCACCCGGTGCATGCACTGTAATGCCGCATTGGAGCATGTTGACAAGGCTGAAATCGTGGACCGGCTGAAACCGCTCACAAAACGCTACTATCAGGACTTTTCCCGTTGCAACGGATGCGCACGTATTTACTGGAGGGGCTCACACAGGGACCGGCTGGATCCGAAGATTCGAAAAATCCTTTCAAAATGCGATTCGACATGAATTCATACTGTGGAGCAGGATCCGGATTGGACTTCGGCTCCAAACCGGGGCAAGGCGAACTTCAGATCTTGTATTCCTGAATGAAAGGATGGCCGAAACGGACACCTTCAATGAGATGTTCCGGTTATCTTTCTAACATCAAAATCCAGGGTATTCAGTTCAGGAAGTTTCATGTAATAACAATAGGATAATGACAAGTCATAAGTTTTTATATATATTACTGTAAGTGCAGTAATAATATTGAAATATCAGAGCTTGCAGGGGGGGATTCCATTGCACTGCAAGAGTTTTGGTTATTCTTTTTTCTTTCACCAAATTTTATATCTTGATCCGGAAGGAGTGTGTTGCCATGACATTCCTTCCGGGAAAGTTTTATGATTCAATTCAGACAAAAAAATTAAGAGGGTGTAACCATGAGAACAAATACGATGTTAATGACGGCCATTGTTTTGTTATTTGTTGTAACAAGAACAGATGCCCAGAACTCAATAAATCCGGCAGATATACATGCAATACAACAGCATATGTTGCAAAAAACAACTCCACAGCTGTCATTATCCAAGGCGCTGCAAATTTATGTCGTGGAGGATTATGTGGCTACCCGGATTGAAAAGTCGGTCAATCCGGAATTGGGTTTCTTAAAGACTAACCAAACGACGGATATTGAATTGATGCCTTATACCCGGACAAACATGTCGTACGATGAATCCGGTATGATAGAAATCATGTATTATGATTATGATGCAGACGGCCAAGCTTGGTTGCAGGATCGCCGCGTGCTTTTCGATCGGGATGAGGAGGGGTACGTCAGGACATTCGAGTTTTATGACCGATTTGATGAAGTATTCGTCCCGGTGGAGCGCATGAGATGGAATTTTTACCAGCAGACTCCAATGCCGGAATCCATCCTGCGCGAACGGTGGGAAGACGGCCAATGGCAAAATTATGAGCGTGAGACGATCACCATAGAAGATGGCCTGCCGGAAGTCGTTTTGGTCGAACGCTGGCATGACGGGGATTGGATTTTCGACGAGCGCATGAGCTTCATCGAAGAGGCAGGCGATGTGATCCAGTTAGTGGAAATATGGGATGATCAATGGGTTAACTGGGAAAGAACGACATTTACCGATGGATCCCGCTCCAATATGATCGATTTCATGCTTTTATCGGAGGAATACTATCTTCTCGGTCTGGAGGATGATCTGTTCCGAATGATAGATGATTTTCCGTTCAGCGCAATGATTCAGGAAGTATGGGATGAGGATGATGAGAAATGGGTCTATATGGAGCAATTCATCCGGGATGTGGATCTTGATGATGAGGAGGCAGACCGGGCCGTATACATAAAGCATTGGGATGAAGACGATTGGCAAACTGAGTTTCGTCTGCTCTTTTCCGATAATGAGATGCAATCGATTGATGACATTCTGATGCAGGTTCAGGTCGAAGCGGAGGAAGAACTCATTTGGCATACGCAGATGATCGAAGATTATACGTATGATGCCAATGGTTTGCTGGCACATGTAATCCGTCAAATGGAAATGGAAGGAAGTCTTGTGGATATAATGCGCTTGGATTTCACGTGGGAGGAAGATCCGGCGGCCACCGATGTTGAATCACCGGATCTCCCGGCCGCAGCCACCTTGCATGCTGCCTATCCCAATCCGTTTAATCCGGTTACCGTTGTTCCCTATGAGATCGGGATGGACGGGCATGTTGCCATCCGCTTGTATGATATAACCGGCAGATATGTAATGACACTGCATGAAGGGCGGCAACCGGCGGGACAGCATCAGGTGGTAGTCAGGGCGGATGGTTTGGCCAGCGGTGTCTATATCGTTCGCATGGAAGTGCAGGATTATACCGGTGTCCGTAAAATCACCGTAGTGAAGTAGCGGAATATTCCTTTCTACCGGATGCGCTGTCGGCACGCTTCGCGGCATAACCCCTCAAAAAGTGTGGGTGGATCGGGAGCGCGCAAAACCACCTGTTGCGCCCTCAGATCGATTTGTTTTCCGCCGGCCGATGTCACGTCAGGTATGGTGGCTCCATAGTAAATCTCTGATATACCGGCCCAGATGGCCGCACTCATGCACATGGGGCAGGGTTCGACCGTGCTGAACAGGCGGCATCCGGAAAGGCTTGTGTTGCTCCGTTTCTTGCCCGCCTTGCGTATGGCCCGGATTTCGGCATGTGCCGTGACATCGTTTTCAGCATTCACATGGTTTCCGGCCTTGCTCACAATTCGGTTATCCGGGCCGATGATGACGGCGCCGTAGGGGGTCCCGGATTCATCAGCTTCGGCCAGGGCCGTCTCCATCCATTGCTGCTCATCGGCCTGCGGCGGGCGGAAGCCTGTGATATCGCTCACCAGAAGGCTGAACGGGCCTTCCTGTCGATCCTTGATCATGAGGGCTACTTCTCCGATATCGGATGGATCCAGAAGCGGAGCATCCGGCACTTTGCGTCCGCGATACACGGGCTTGAAGCGATCGAAAGGCACATCCACCCACTCCCTGGGCATGCCGGAAAGCTGGTGCTGCAGCTGGGAATTCGGCAGATCGGAGCGGTCCATTTCAGCTTTTTCCTGATGTTCAACGGTTGACGCCGGCAGTGGGCTGGTATCAAAGCAAGCCTCGTACGAAAACGGGTGAAGCTCCTCGCCGCTCATGGTTTTGATCCGGAAGCAGTAGCGCTTGCCATCCCCGGCAACTTGTAACCGGAACCCAAGAAGATCTGCGAAATTGAGGCGGTGGCGCGTCCGGACGGAAGCGAATCCCCCGTTGTTTTCCAGCGAGAGATTGCCGTGCACGCAGAGACTGCCGGATTCGGTGAAGCCGGCACGGG
>SLLP01000181.1 GCA_007133995.1 Balneolales bacterium | reverse complement strand
GTAAAACAACTGAAGATTGTTTCCCCCCGTGGAATTTGGGAATTACTGAAAAAATAGCAACCGGGCGATGGCAGAGCAAAGAAAACACGGAACCGATCCCTCCGGAAAGCACCTCCCGGACAGGGACGACACTGCCCGGCTCACGTCACTGAAGATCCGCGTGCGCGGACTGGTGCAGGGGGTTGGTTTCCGCCCATTCGTCTACCGGCTTGCCCGGGAAAACGGCCTGACCGGATTTGTGAGAAACGACGACGACGGCGTGTTCATCCGGGTTCAGGGTCCCGACGACCCCATCCGCACATTTTTGCACCAGCTAGAGCACCATCCATCCCGTGCAGCCCAACTTTATTCTATAAAGCAAGTAACCTGCGACCAGGAAAGCTTCCAGGAATTCCGGATCGAGAAGAGCAGCAGCACATCCGACCGCATCACGCAGGTCAGCCCCGACATCACGGTATGTGAGGAGTGTCTGGTGGATATGGACTCCCAGCCGCACCGCATCGGCTATCCGTTTATCAACTGCACCCACTGCGGACCGCGGTTCACCATCATCCGCGGTCTGCCCTATGACCGTCCCGCCACCACCATGGCGCCGTTCGAGATGTGCGACACCTGTCGCGCCGAGTACGAGTCGCCGGAAGACCGTCGTTTCCATGCCCAGCCGGTGGCCTGCAATACCTGCGGACCGCATTATACGCTGCTTTACACCTGGAGGGATGGACGTGGGGCCGGGCATGCCACCGATACTTCACAGGAAACCACTGCATCTCACGAAACCGAGATTGCCGGCATCCTGGATGCATGCACGGACATACTGAACCGCGGCGGCATCATCGCCATAAAGGGGCTGGGCGGTTTTCACCTGATGTGCAATGCAGAGAACGAGGATGCTGTGGAGCGACTTCGAAACGCAAAGTTACGGGACGGCAAGCCGTTCGCCGTAATGGTCCGGGATGCGGACAGCGCTGAACGGTTCGTTTCGGTCACACCTGTGGAAGCCGATGTGCTGGCATCATGGCGCCGCCCGATCGTGCTGCTTAATCAACGGCAGGCTGAGTCGGGACAAGGCTTTTCAGACCATCCCCGGCAGCACCCGGTCCGGCTGGCACCCGGCATCAATCCAGGCTGCCGCACGGTGGGCGTCATGCTTCCCTACATGCCGTTTCACCATATGCTGTTCGATCGCATACCCGATTCCGTGCTGGTCATGACCAGCGGCAACCTCACTGACGAGCCCATCGTCATGGACAACGATGAGGCCATGCGCACATTCCGTGATATGGCAGACGCCATCCTGGTCTACAACCGCGACATCCACAACCGGACGGACGATTCGGTGGTTTTCGTAGCCCGGGGAGTTCCGCGAATCATCAGGCGGTCACGCGGATATGTCCCCGAACCCGTGCAACTGGCGTATCCGGCTGAGGGTATTTTGGCCGCCGGCGCCGAGCTGAGCCACTGTTTCGCCGTCGGAAAGGGGCATGAAGCCATGCTGAGCCAGCATATCGGGGATCTCAAAGACCCCTCCACATTTGCCTTTTTCGAAGAATCGGTCTCCCGTTTCTGCTCCCTGTTCCGTGTGAAACCGGCTATTGCGGCTTGCGACTTGCATCCGGACTATCTATCGACGCGCTATGCGCACCAGCTTGATCTTCCTGTCGTTGAGGTACAGCACCATCACGCGCACATTGCTTCATGCATGACCGAGTTCCATCTGGATGAGCCGGTCATCGGTGTCTGCTGGGACGGAACCGGGCTGGGCACCGACGGCAACATCTGGGGCGGTGAGTTTCTGTACGCCGATTTGGCTTCCTTCAAGCGTTACGCGCACTTTCGATATCTCCCGCTTCCCGGCGGCGACAAAGCGGCAAAACAAACGTGGCGTACCGGTTTGTCGCTTCTCTACCAGGTCTATGGGGAGGCTTACCGGGAGCTCGAGCTGCCGATCGTAAAAGATCTGAAAGCGAAACAGGAATGGTCCATGATACAGCAGGCGATCGAACGGAGGGTCAATTCACCCCTTTCCTCCGCGACCGGACGCCTGTTCGATGCCGTAGCCGCTATCACCGGAATCTGTCAACACAACAGCTATCACGCCGAAGCGCCCATGAAGCTGGAAGCCATTGCCGCTGCGCAGGAATCCGGTGAATATGACATTGATATCCATAGTGTTGAAATGCCCATTGCTGCTCCGGACAGACCGGCACCGGCTGATTCACCGGCTGACTCCACCCGGGCCGTGATCAACCCGGATCCAATGATTCGAGCCCTTGTTGCCGATCTGCAGCATGGGGTTCCGCTACCGATCATCTCGGCAAAATATCACAACACCCTGGTGTCGGTGATCGAAGCTACTTCTCTCGAGATGATGAAGCTTTACAACACAAAGCGTGTAATTCTGACCGGAGGGGTGTTTCAAAACCGGTATCTGTTGGAAAAATCTGAGGAACGGCTGGAATCAGCCGGCTTTGAGGTATTCAGCCCGCACGCCATCCCCGCCAATGACGCAGGCATTGCGCTTGGACAGCTGGCTGTCGCCTCGCGCCGTCTGATGTCGTGACCGGACCCGTTTCGGCATGCATCCATTTCACATCCCCCCGTTTCCAATTACCGCGGATTCGGTTATATTGAGTTGAAATAATTAAAGTTCAAAAAAGAGTTACCTCATTTGCATCCCGAAGAGATGGCAACTAACGGCAGAAAAGTATCAATCTTCCGACAGAAAAAATCCTGATTGCCCTCATGGATGTTTTGCCGGCCAATTCTTGATATCTTAATATTATTTGTAAAATCAGCTCGTTCGCCATAACATATTACAGAAACTACACATTAACCAGCGAAAGCCATGTGTCTCAGCATACCGGGGAAAATCGTATCCATCAGCGACGACATCGCAACCGTTTCGGTCGGGGGCAGTGAAGTTACGGCCGGACTCCAGCTGCTTGACAATGTAAAGGTGGGTGATTACGTGCTCGTGCACAGCGGATTTGCACTTCAGCTCATCAGCGAGGAGGAGGCTGCGCAGACCCTCGCGCTCATCCGTGAGCTGGAAGACCTTTCCGATGACGACGACATCCCCATAAAATAACCCGATTTTCCCATCCCATCCACCAATATTGCTACGTGAAATACATTAAGGAATATCGCGACAAAGAGCTGGTTCGCATCCTTGTGGACCGCATCAACGCCTATAGGGGACCCAAAGTCCGCTTCATGGAAGTCTGCGGCGGCCACACCATGGCTATCCAGAAATTCGGGATCCCGTCGCTGCTGCCCCACAATGTGTCGCTGGTATCGGGACCGGGGTGTCCCGTCTGCGTCACCTCCCTCCGGTTTGTAGATCACGCCATCGCCCTCGGCCGGCGTGACGACACCATCATCGCCACCTACGGCGACCTGATCCGCGTCCCCGGAAGCACCGCTTCGCTGGAACAGGAAAAATCGCACGGGTCGGACATTCGCATGGTCTATTCTACCCTGGAAGCGCTGGCCATTGCACGCGAGAATCCGTCGAAACAAGTCATTTTCCTGGGCATCGGCTTCGAGACCACCGCCCCCGCCAGCGCCGCCGCCCTGGTGCAGGCGAAAAAGGAAGATCTGCCGAACTTTTCCGTGCTGAGTGCGCACAAAGTGATGCCGCCGGCCATGGCCGCCATCGTGGACGAGGACGTGAAACTCGACGGCTACCTGGCGCCGGGACATGTGAGTACCATCACCGGGTCACAAATTTACCGCGACATCTCCGAAACATACGGACTACCCGTAGTAGTTTCGGGATTTGAGCCGTCGGACATCCTCCAATCCATCGTGATGCTGCTGGAGCAGCTCCGCACCGGCAACATTTCGGTCGAGATCCAGTACAAGCGCGTGGTCACGCCGGAAGGCAACCTGAAGGCGCAGAAGTTGCTGCAGGATGTTTTTACACTGCGCGACGACTGGTGGCGCGGACTTGGCGTGCTGCCGCTCAGCGGACTCGGTATCAGTGAGGCATATGCCGACTGGGATGCCGAATGCCGGTTCCGTATCGAGGTCGAAGAAACGCAGGAGCCGGAGGGATGCATCTGCGGAGAGGTCCTGAAGGGCGTGAGCCACCCGACCGAATGCATCCTTTACGACACGATATGCAACCCCGCCAATCCGGTAGGCACCTGCATGGTGTCCGAGGAAGGGGCCTGCCAGGCGTTTTACAAGTACGGAACGGAATAATGGAAAAGAACAGGCATATCAGGCTGGGACACGGGAGTGGGGGCAAGCTGACGCACGACCTGGTCACCGGACTCTTCCTCAAATATTTTGACAACGAGATTCTCGCCCGGCAGGGCGATTCCGGCCTTTTCCCGCTCGATTTCGGGAGGATGACGGGTGGAACTCCGTCCACAGGCACTGCATCAGACAACGGTGCATCCCGCAGAAGTGCTGTCGACAACAGCGCATCCGACAGCGGTCCGTCACGAAGCAGTGCACCCGACAACAGCGCACCGGGGAGCAAGGCCCCATCCACCCGACCCGGCAAAATGGCGTTCAGCACCGACGCCTACGTCGTGGATCCGATCTTTTTCCCCGGCGGCAACATCGGCTCGCTTGCCGTCAGCGGTACGGTCAACGACATCG
>SLLP01000276.1 GCA_007133995.1 Balneolales bacterium | reverse complement strand
CAAAATGGATCATTTATTGCCATTTCATTGATTCGATTGCGGAGGGTGCGATATTCGATGAAATCACCGGCCATGGATAGTGCTTCAATACGCACCAGTAGATGCTCACTTCGAAGACGTCTCATAAGCGTAAACAGGGAAATATCCCGATAATATTGCGCGAGCTGCACTCTTTCGGGGTCTACTACAATGTCAGTGATATTCCTGTTTGCCTCAAACAGATATTCATTTTGGATTTCGTCGATTCGTATGCGTTCACGCTTCGAACCATTCTCATATTTTATGAGCACTTCCGGATAAAGTGTAAAAATGGGTTGCCGGTTTGTATCGTGTATCTGGTTGATATTCAAAACCGCCCTTTCTCCAAATATTTCATGAGACACTTCAAGATATGGGTGACCAGGTTCCAGAAACCATTGATTTATAAAAAAAGAAAGGTCGCGATTACTCACATCCTGAAATACACTTTGAAGATCAAAAACATCTACGGCTTCGAATGCATGGCGCTCTAGCCACAAATGCACTCCCTCCCACCACAGGTCATCACCGAGGTAATCGTGAAGCATTCGCAGCACCTGTCCACCTTTCTGATAGGTATGGCGGTCATACATATCCTCAGGAATCTGGTATTGGAAAAAAATCAAGGGTCTGCGGTACAGACCGGCCTCCTCGAAATATAGAATCCGGTCATTGTGGTTTTTCCAAAGATATTCGTCTTGACCATCATTATATTGGCGATAAGCTGATTCAAAATAGTTTGCAAACCCCTCGTTTAACGGCAGATTTGCCCAATCCTTGCAGGTCACTAAATTGCCAAACCACTGATGCACAATTTCATGCATGATCAAATCCTGGTTTGAAAGATCCTGAGCCGCCCTTTTATCAAACTGGACGGCATCATAGAGCAGTGTTGCCGTAGTGTTTTCCATTCCTCTGGCGATGAAATCATGTACAGGTGCCTGAGCGTAGACCGGATCCCAAGGATAAGGTACCCCCGTTACCTCCTCCGTATAACGGATCATATGATGAGTATTTTTGTATATGTCACTTACATAATTCACAAAATCAGACTCGATATAATAGCGATAAATGATATCGCCCTTTTTCTCCTCAATAATCTCGTATTCGCCAACAGCAAGGACAAATAAATAGGGTGCATGTGGTTGATTAAGTCGCCAGTAATCCGTACGCAGGGAGTCCCCAGGCATGATGCGACTTTCTATGAGAAGTCCGTTCGATAGAGTCTGGAAATGGTCGGGTACAGAGATCCAGGTCTCCTGGGTTGCACGCTCGGCTGGATGGTCGATGGTAGGAAACCAGAAGCTGTTGTCTTCTGGCTGCCCGAGAGTCCAAATCTGTGTCGGTTTAACCGGATCTTCTCCCCTTGGGTTTATAAAATAAAGTCCTCTCCGGGGTGGCTCTGATACAAACGAAATGCCAAGAACGAGTGTATCCCCTGATGCATATTCGCGATCCAAATTAACAGTTACAATTGCAGAATCCTGGACGTATTCGAATACATGATCTGTACGCGCATCATAAATTGAGTCGAACTTCATGGTCTTGGCATCGAAAACCAGTTCGGACTGATTTTTTTCGCTGGAAAACAGCATCTCTGTACTGCCAATGACCTGCTCTTTTTCAAATTGAAATCTCACACGCAGCTTCTGATGGTGCAGGTCCCATGTAAGCTCCCGGAGCATCTGTATCGGACCACCCGGCACAACCCACTCTTCCAGTATGATATCGGGTTCATCCGGTTCAGCTGGTCGTAGTGCAGTACAGGAAGAAACAGCCATAATAGCTAAAATAACGACTACATAAGGTGCGTTTTTCCTTATTGATAAAACTGATTTGACGCAATTGACACGTGAATGTTTAATTGGCTCGTTCCCGGAATAATTATTCTGAACTCCGTTTCTTATATACAAAACCTGGTGAACTATCGATTGAATCGTTGAGAATAACATAATATCGGTAAAATGTGCTTTGATTAATGGACCAGCTCTTCCTATTATTGTAATCTTATGACAGATTCTGCAAATTTGGCAATTTTCCTCTTCTTTACAAAAAAACCGTAAGATGCCGACCGACCACAAATCGCTAAACAAGGCTTTTGCTGCATTTTCTTTTCTTATTGCGTTGATCCTTTACTTGTTGACACTGCCTCCAACAGCAAGTTTCTGGGACTGCAGCGAGCGTATCGCATGTGCTTATGGACTGCAAATTCCCCATCCACCAGGAACTCCATTTTATCTGCTCCTTGGAAGATTATTTTCAATGTTTGCCGGTCCAGCCTCGGCAGCGTATATGATCAACTTGATGAGTGCTCTGGCTTCTGCTACAACGATCATGCTCTTGTATCTTATCATTGTTCGATTCATACGGGAATTTCGTGGATATGATGTCGATCAGTATCCGCTGATTGATCGTATTGGTTTGTATGGCGGAGGCCTCATTGGGGCACTTACATTTTCAGTTACAGACAGCCACTGGTTTACTTCCATTGAAGCAGAAACCTATGCCCTTTCGCTTACCTTTACGGCACTGGTCGTTTGGCTTGTTTTAAAATGGTCAGAACAACACGATAATTTACGTAATGAACGCTGGCTGCTACTTATTACATTTCTGTTCGGCCTTGCATTCGGAGTACATTTGCTGAGTCTGCTTGCTTTGTTTTTTGTCGGTCTCATAATCTACTTCAAAAAATTTGAATTTTCGTTACGCTCGTTTGCAATCGCCTCTGCCATCTCTATCGGTATCTTCTTTTTGATTTATCCGATAACGATCATACAGCTTCCCGCCTTTGCAGGTAACTTTTCTGCACTCACGGGTGGCATGCTTGGTCCCCTGGCCTTTCTTACAATATTCGGCGGACTTATTGTATACGGAATTTACTATACGCATAAAAAAAATTATCGCACGGTCAATATCGTACTGCTTGGTTACATGCTTATTCTCATAGGTTATTCCAGCTATTCTATGATTTACATCCGATCCCAGGTAAACCCGGCTATAGATCAGAACTCTCCGGATAATGTTGACTCCTTTATCAGTTACCTCAAACGTGAGCAGTATGGTCAACAGCCGTTGTTTCGGGGGGCCAGTTATAATAACGTTACCGGGGGTATAGATCGCGAAAATCCCAAGCTGTTTCCCAGAAGATATTCTCCCGATCAACGCCACCAGCAAAAATATGCACAGTTTAAAAGCGATTTGCATTTTTTCCTGAGTTATCAGGTCAACCATATGTATTTACGCTATTTTGCGTGGAATTTTATAGGCCGTGATAGCGACATGCAGGATGCAAGATGGATTTCCGGATTGGGTGAGAGCAACTTTACCCATAATCCGGCCCACAACCGATATTTCTTTTTCCCGTTTGCTCTGGGATTGATAGGCATGTTTTTCCACTTTCGAAAGGACTGGAAACGAGCCCTGGGGGTTCTTGTGCTGTTTGTGGCAACCGGGCTTGCAATTATTGCCTATTTGAATCAGACACCATTTCAGCCCCGGGAGCGTGACTATTCGTACACCGGATCCTTTTTTGCATTCTCCATTTGGATAGGACTCGGCGCAGCTGGTCTTATGGCGCTTGTTAAGCACTATCTTAAATCAAACCTGTACGCTGCTTATGGAATTCTTGCCGTAACAACACTGGCCGTACCCGTACTGGTCGGAAGCCAGACATACAGCAACAACGATCGCAGTCTTCGCTATGTAGCGCCCGATTATGCTTACAATCTGCTCAACAGCACTGCTCCCTATTCCATACTTTTTACCAATGGTGATAATGACACATTCCCTCTTTGGTATCTCCAGGAAGTTGAGGGAATACGAACAGATGTGCGTGTGGTCAATCTTAGCCTGTTGAATACAGAGTGGTACATTAAACAGATGAAAAATCTGTGGAGTCATGAAGCACCTCCGGTTCCGATTGATATCACAGATGCAGAAGTGGATAGACTTAACGACAAATTCAACTTCCGCCGGGCTTCCGACTTTCACCGTCCTGGTGATATCACGATACCTGTTGACCATGAGTTTCTCGAAGCGGTTTATGCCGGTGAGATGGATTTTGATTGGGCTCCCAGAGAAATACCTGAAGAAATGGGCTTTGGAGTTCCCTTGGATCAGCTGGATGATGAAATCACCTGGCACCTGGAGGGCGTTTTTCTTGGCAGAGACCGTGATGGTAATGAAATGTTCTACACCCGTATTCAGGATGATATGGTTCTGGAAATCCTGAGAACCAACCGCTGGGTGCGGCCTGTTTACTTTTCTACCACAGTTGCCAGAGATTCCCAGATGAATCTTCAGGACTATTTCCGTCTTGAAGGCAAAGCATTTCGTGTTATGCCATTTAAAACCGGAAATGAGACTGACACAGAAATCCATGGAAAAAGACTCAAATCATTCCGCCTCAGAGAAATAAATAATGAAAAAGCTTATTTTGACGAAAATATACGGCGCATGATGGACAACTATCGCACCGTCATCAATCGTCAGGCTTCAACCTTTTTGCAAAGAGATCAACCAGACAGTGCCGCCTATTGGCTTGCCTGGGGCGAAGAAAATATCCCCTTCACTTCCATTGAGGGAGATCCAACCTCAATACTCAACTATGCTTACCGCTATGCCCAGGCCGGTGTGTCTGATCGCGCTATTGACCTTATTGCACTGGCAAGACAAGATCTGGACCTGTCTTTTCGCACCTATCTTCAGGATTTGATTCAATTGGAGGAGCAGATCGACCGTCTCGAGCGCAGAATTGAAGAGGGCGGCAGACGAATGGACTCCAACAGAAGAAGAGAACTGCAAAACCGAATATCAACCCTTAGCCGCGAGAGACAACAACTGGTGCGTGAATTGTCATTCGAAAGCAGCAGATACATGATCATTCAGCGAATATTCTTCATGAATGATATGGATTCTGAGGCCCTTGCCATAGCGGATTACATTGCCGAAGTATCTGATCACAGACTGCCCTTCCCCAGGGATCGGAATGAGAACAGGCAAAGAGTCAGAAGAATTTTCGGAGAATAATCAACAGTACCAATATTCCAACACTTGCATTATATTCCAACTGCATACTTTGCAATTATGTCACCGCACAGCACAAAATAATGCTGAAATGATTCACAAATTTACAGAGGAAAATATTTCCACTATCGCTGGCATACTAGGTATCGAACCTAAAAAAAGCGGCAATGTTTACCGTTATGAAATTATTGACCGTGAGACCGGGAGAAAGTTGGCTCTTGAAATCCATATGGGGATGCAGATTGATAACGATCAGACTAATCTAATATCAGTTTACACACAAGATACCTTTTTGCAACTCCACAATTGCACGGCCTTTGTAGCAAGTGAGCTACTCCATCAAATTACGTTTTTTGGAAAAGATGGTTCCAAAATATCCGGACTAATTGTTGAAAAAGAGGCAGGATGCAGCCTGTATGCCAATGTCAATGAATCTCTACTCAGTGGGGATTTTACCAAACTTCCTCCTGAGGTAATGATGTGTAGCGTGGCATTATCTTTGACCGAGTCCGTCGACTTTGAAGATTTTAACTTTGATGATGAGTGACGTGGGCCATCCATCCAGTCCCCGATTTTTTTTATGTATCCCGAATCATTTCAGATTTTCAATCACTGTGGTTTTGAAGTAACGTTTTCTGCTGAACAACTGGGGCGCACAATAGAATTACTTCAAGAACATGAAAACAGGAATTTTTTGCACGTGGAAGTGGTTTTCGTTGATGAAAAAAGGATTCTCGATTTGAATCGCCAATATCTGGGACATGATTATGTCACAGATATCATTACTTTTGCTTATCATGAAGAAAGCAGTTTTCCAGTCGAAGGAACCTTATTTTGTTGTGCACCACAAATCAGACGTCAGTCAGAAGAATATGGAAGCACCTATGAAACGGAAGTACTTCGTGTGGTGATTCATGGATTGTTGCATCTCATCGGTTACAATGACCATACTGTCAACCAGAAAAGAGAAATGACTTCTCTGGAGGATAAGTATATTAAGTTACATCAGGATTCTTGAATGCAAAACAACGTAGTAGATTTGATAATATATCTGGTCAAGCGGGTTCATATCGGTACCCGGCTTAAAGATATCAAACTTGATAAACTAAGGGGTTACAACAATTCTGAAATCAGTGCAGCATACTCATGGCTGATACAAAAGCATGAGTCTGGTGAACTGCATGAAAAAAGGTTAAACATTGAAGATATCCCCTCGCCAAGAGTACTTCATTCGAATGAACGTTCTCGCATCACCTCTGATGCTTACGGTTATTTACTCGAACTTTATTATCTCGGTATTTTGGACGGTAAAAGAATGGAGAGACTTATAGAATTCGCAATGCTTCGCATGGATAGCGAAATTACAGATATTCCAGATATAAAGGACTGGGTTGCTGGAATGATTTTTGACAGCGAGTATCTGGGCTCTGACCGATCACTTTTTCTGAAAGGAAACGAAACAATCAATTGACGGCAATGACGGTTCCTTTGCTGCCGCTGGCTGGTTTGGCCTTCCTTTTCTTTTTTATTACGACCCTTATCATATTGCATAACAAAAAGCATTTTAAAGGGGTGGCATCTTTGAGTGAAGCAAGCCCGGCGGAAAAAACAAGCTATCCAAAGGTATCAGTACTTATTCCAGCCCGAAATGAGGAAAGAAATATTGTCAGACTGCTCGAGAGTATCGGTAATCAAACTTACCCGTCTTTGGAAATCCATCTTGTAGATGACCATTCTGAAGATAATACCAGATTGTTGGCGGATGAGTTTGCCTCAACATCTCATCTTGATTTGACCGTACACTACGGGTTGGATAAACCAGAGGGATGGCTCGGTAAAAACTGGGCATGCCACCAGCTGGCCAAGCATGCGTATGGTGACATATTAATATTTCTGGACGCAGATACATGGTTAGCTCCAACAACCATTGGTGAAATTGTGAGTGGCTTGCATCAATATAAGCTGGACTTTGCAACAGTATGGCCTCATCAGGTGATGGCGACGACTTCAGAGAAAGCCATTGTATCAACTGTCTATTCAACGATCATCACCTATCTCCCCACCTTATACAGCTACCGTGCTCCCGGCTGGATACCTGGAAAAACTTTGAGAAATAAAGTAAAGCCCATGTTTGCTGCAGCCTGCGGACAGTGTATGATATTTACCCGAGAAGCATACCGTGAATCAGGTGGCCATGAACTTGTCAAGGACGAGATCGTTGAAGATGTCATGCTGGCCAAGCAGGTAATCCGATCGGGCAAAGTCATGAGAATGTTCCATGGAACCGACCGTCTTTGGTGCCGGATGTATAATTCGCATTCTGAGATATTCAACGGATTTCGTAAAAATTTCTTTGCTGGTTTCGGAAACAAATTAATTCCATTTCTGATTGCCTGGCTGCTTCACCTGGGTTTTTACATTCTTCCTCCTGCTGTGTTTCTGTCTGCAGTTATGGATATCTCCCCTGCTATGTATCAATACGAGGTAATGACTTTTTCTGCTTCTTTAACCCTTATACCGCTTCTTCAGCGGATATGGATCGGCAAATTCCTTATGTGGCCAAAAATTTCTGCCTTGTTGTATCTGCCCGGGATCTTATGGTTTCAAATGCTTGCGATCGTTGTATTACTTGATCGCATGTTAAAAACCGGCGGAACCTGGAAGGGACGTCCCCTCTGAGCCGTTTACGTTTTTACCGATGATATAGTCATATTCACTATCTGCCGCATGCGATATGATTTTTCTGGCGCGAAAAGCATTCCTTTTCAGTTCATCTTTAAGTGAAAGAAAAGCTTTATCAAAATTTCTTTGAAGAAACTTGTGAAGTGCCTTGTCGTCCTGAAAACCTGAATCAAGAGCCACCTTGAATGCTGTTGCCGACCAGTCCGACTGGATTACTCTACAGACCTGACGCATACGTGCTCTCCTGAGAACAATTTTGGGATTTTCCTGAAACTTCCTCGTAAAGCTACGACAAAAGTGTGATCGGGAATATCCCATAAATGCTGCCCAGTCATTTACATTTTTTATTGCCAATATATTTTTGACCAAAACCCCGACTGCGATATCCATCTGGCGGTAACTCAGCTGCATTATTTGTTTATGTGTAGCATCATAATTATTCATAATCATCATTTTTATATCTTAAGTTGAAAATTAATCACCTCACAGGTAACATATTCATAAACAGGTATGTATATAGAGCAGGAGCATGACGAAACCTTACACATTTTTTTTCATCTTTTGACAAATTCTTCTTTTAAATCAGATCGCATTGATTATCTTGTTTATGTAAATACAGGACGACAGAATATGAGTGACTTTCTCCTGCTTAACAGATTTATCAGATATTTAGAAATTGAGCGCAATGCATCTCCAAAAACCGTAGATGCGTATCGCAGAGATATTCGGCAGTTTCTGATGTTTTGCTGTCTTGAATGGGAAACAGATTCGGTTAGAATAGATTACACCCGAATAGACAGACTTATAATCCGTCTATGGCTGGGATCATTGATGAAATCCAAGCTCGCCAAAGCAACACTCTCAAGAAAAACAGCATCAATTCGGTCTTTTTTGAAGTTTTTATTTAAAAGAGGCATGATAAATCATAACCCGGCTCATCTGCTCATGACCCCCAAAAAAGAGCAGCGGCTTCCCAAAACAGTGCGGCCTGAAGAGCTGAATCTCATGATGGAGACCATCGATACCGATGATGCGGCCGGGAAAAGAGACCTGGCCATAATGGAACTGCTGTACAGTACAGGAATGCGTTTATCCGAACTCGTGCAGTTGCATGTCGAAGATATCGATTTGAGTCATAAACGCGTAAAGGTCCGTGGAAAAGGCTCTAAAGAGCGCATCATCCCATTTGGTGACCTCGCAAAAAAATCACTTGACCAATATCTCGAAGATCGCCCACAACTGGTTGGAAAAAAAACAGAATCAGCCGACCTGCCGGCTCTTTTTCTTACCGATTCCGGCAAGCGCGTATATCCAAGATTTATCCAGCGCAAGGTTTCACGCTATCTGTCCCGGGTGAGCGAGATCAGCCAAAAAAGTCCACATATACTGCGACACAGCTTCGCCACCCACCTTCTGGATCGTGGCGCCGGCATCAGAGTGATCAAAGAGCTTCTGGGTCATGCGGATTTGGCAGCGACTCAGATCTACACAGGAACAAGCGTGGAGCACTTGCGTAATATCTATAAAACAGCACACCCCAGAGCGGATACTCTTGGAGAAGAGTAATCTGACCGGTTTTATTTAAAGTGATATAATAGCATATTTAAAGAAACACGAACCCTAATCCATCTCAGACAATGAATATCAATTTCACAGCCAGAAAATTTGATGCAAGTCAAAATCTCCAGGATTTCACCGCCGATGAAGTCAACAAACTAAAGCGATATTTTGACGGGATCTTTTCTTGTGATGTCGTACTGGAACCTTCACCCGACAATGATCAGCCTGCAAAAGCTGAACTCACAGTAAAAGTCAAGCAGGATTTGCTGAAAGCAACCGAGGCGGGGCCGGCATACGAACAGGCTGTCCGTTCTGCTGTGGATAACATGCGCCGCCAGCTACTTAAATACAAAGATAAAAGATTTTCCCGCAACTGAGGCTACACCTTGGCTTTTACAGAGATCATCATCGCAATGCTATGCCATTCAAAAACATCAAGTCTGTTCCCAGAAAGGAGTACATAACGGTCTCCTTTCTGGTCGAAAAGCTTCGCAGTCATCTTAAATTGAATATAAAGCCTTGTGCCGCAGAGTCTATCTGCGATGAGAAGCTGATAACAGATACCGATCTGCATCGTCCGGGCTTAGCCTTGGCCGGGTATGTAGATCTGTTTTCACATCACAGGATTCAAGTAATAGGTAACAGTGAGAGCAAGTACATTGAATTCGCAGGTATAGACAGAAGCAGCAAAGCGTTTCTGGAAATCACCAGATTTCCAGTACCTGTGATTTTTCTGACCGATAACAATACGCTTCCGGATTCCTTTCTAAAAATGGCAGAAGAGTCTCGAATACCGGTTTTTCAAACCCCTATGGAGACCACTAAGTTTATATTTCTCGTACGGGATTTTCTTGAAGATCAGTTCGCCATACAGACCATGGTGCACGGATCCATGGTTGATGTCTATGGTGTTGGCATTATGATTTCCGGTAAATCAGGAATCGGGAAAAGTGAAATTGCACTCGATCTTGTGGAACGTGGCCACCGGGTGGTCTCGGATGATGTCATCATTCTCACAAAGAAAAGCAATGTATTGATTGCATCCCCTACGGAGATCAACAAACACTTTATGGAGATACGAGGACTAGGGATTGTCGACGTGATGTCCATGTTCGGAATCAGATCGATCCGATATCAGAAACGCCTTGAAGTAATTATTGAAATTAGTTTGTGGGATGAATCGCAACATGTGGACAGAACCGGACTCAATAGGCAGACCTCATCTTTACTTGGAGTCGATATCCCCACCATAAACCTTCCCATAACCCCGGGAAAAAACATAACTGTAATCGCCGAAGTTATTGCAATGAATCACCTGCTGTTGAATTACGGATACGACGCAGCTATGGCTTTTCAGAAAAAAATACAGGATCGAATAGCTGAAAAAAAATCCGACAGCGCTATCATTCAGCGAGCAGTTGAGTACTTCGAAGGAGATCTGGAGTAAAAAAAGAATAATTCCACTTTTTTGGATTCTTGTCTTATTGTGATATCTTTGAGAGGTAAAGTATTGACATTATTATCCCCTATGATCATATTGCCCCGTCAATTCTCAAGGCAAGACCGGTTTTGAAAAATTACTTCTACTACGACGAAAAGGAATGTCATTTCATTCCCGTGCATTACGGACCTGCTGAGAGTGCCGTTTATACTCTCAGCTTGTGGATTCTGATAGGTGCGATACTGAGCACGGTTTCACTGTCCTTGCTATCGTTTTCAGTGGGATCTCCTGCAGAAATTGCTCTGAAAGCCGAAAACCAGGCGCTCTACAAGCAACTGAATGATACAAAGAGTAGCATTGAGTATCTGGACCAACAAATTAAAGCCATTGCTCATATGGACAATGAGCTGTACAGGGCTATGCTCGGAATCGATCCGATTTCGGAGGATGAGCGTCAGGCCGGCATAGGTGGTGCGGACCGGTACGCTGCTTTCGATACGTATAGTGAATCTTCCTCGGATTTGCTCAGATGGACTGCTAGCAATCTTGAAAGCATGGAACGACGTATTAATATTCAACAGCTTAGTTTTGAGGAAATAAAATCGCACTACAACGAGAATAAAGAGCTCATGAAAAACATTCCGGCTATTCGACCGGTTTCCGGGATTATTTTGAGTGGATACGGGATGAGACGCCATCCGGTGCTGGGCTATAAGAGAATGCATGAAGGAGTTGATTTTAGAGCAAGAGTCGGTACACCCGTTTATACCACCGGTGACGGAGTGATCAAATCTGCAAGACGTCGGGGAACATATGGACTGATGCTGGTAATAGACCATGGTCATGGCTACGAAACCCGATATGCGCATCTCTCCTCTCTTGCCGATGACATCCGGCCGGGTGCAGTTGTAGAGCGTGGACAGGTCGTAGCTTACAGTGGCAATTCTGGAGTCACAAGTGGACCGCATTTGCATTATGAGGTCAAAAGAAACGGAAAACCTGTCGATCCGCTTAATTACATGTTCGCTGATTTGTCCCCGGATGAATACATTGAATACCGCAGGATTGCCGACAGCAACCCCATGTCAATGGACTGACAAGGTATTTTATGCGAGTCTTTTTACAATCATTCAGACTCAGCCAGCAAATTGGTCTGCAACCGGATCATCTGTGAATACCATCCCTTTTTGCCATCGCGCCAGTTCGAGTGCTTCCATGGATTATTTTTAGATCCTTGTTGATAACATGATTATTGGCTGAAATAACCATAGAAGCGTGAATGATATGTGGAGATTTATGACACAGGCGCCAACATATATAATGTATAAATAAAGTCGATTTGTCGTGATTCCAAAACAATCACATGACAGCCAAATATTTACAAGCCTTCAATATGCATTAAACTGCCTGAACGCCACCGGGTCGGGGACCCGGGTAGTGTCCGTCTCGAAGGTATGGGCCATGGCCTCAAATTGATTCATGAAGCGACGCTTGCTGTAACGCGGTGCAAATTGAGCAAATTCCATCATATACAACCTGTTCTGATGTTCATCATAGACGGTATAGTGCAGAAAAGGACCACCCATAATATCATTTGTCATGCGCCAGGTACCCCTGGTTTCCAGCGCGGGACGCCCATTTATGTGCGTTCGCACGGTTTCGATTACACGCGGTGAGCGGTATTCTGTAGTCACATACGACTCCTCACGTGTGCCCCTGATGAACTTGCGATTCAGGCTGTCGCGGACCGCATTAATCCAATCCTGATCAATGTCATCGATGCCGTCATGGCCATCCATATATGCAAACCAGATCCATCGGTCGTTATCATGCAGATATCGGCGAAGCGAAACAAAACCTGTTGTGTCGACACCGACCCGGTAATCGTGCTGCACTCTGATCTGAAAGCCGTGATTTTCCATGAGTGAATCGGCAAGATGGGCCTGCTCTCCCCTGCGGTAAACTTGACGCTGCCATCTGCCCCTTTCCACCTGATCCAGGCTTCCTAAGAGTGATCGTTCCGAATCCATTATATTTTGTGCAAGGGTCCGGTGATCCGGTGCTGACAGAAATAGCGTCCACTGATCACGGTACCAGCGATCTCGCAATGGAAAGGCGAAGTTGCGTCCTTCTGCGATCCGCTGCTTGATATCCTCGCTGAGAACAGCGCGCAAAAAAGATCCGACATTGCTGTCTTCATTGATGGGGGCGGCAAAAATCGTGTTTTTGAAATTTTTTGCGTATTCCAGATCCCTGTTGGTTCTAAGATCCATAAACCTCAAATCGTACTTGACTTCAGGCCGGGGCAGTGTCATCATCTCCTTACCGAATGTAGCCCTGATGGCTTCTGCTGTGGGACTCTCCCACTGGGTAGAATCCATTACCACCAATACTTCCGAAAAGCCCCCTTGAGCCGATCTTCGGTAATCTTCGTCGCAGGAAGTGAATAGAAAAATAACTGAAATAGCCAGAAACAGAGCAGGCAGAAACCTTCTGTTCAAGATAGTATGCATCATATATGCAAAGTTGGTTTATAGTTTGGATGGTAACGTTCATTTGGCTTCGTTTATGATGTGCCGTACTTCAGCTCCCGGACAAAATCCCCGGTTTTTTTTATCCAATCCGCCTGGTCGCTGACGCTTCGGATATAGTCAATCAATGCGCTCCCTACAATGAATCCATCCACGTCGCGGGATATGGCCATAGCATCCTGATGTGTACGGATGCCGAATCCGATAAGTATCGGATTATTTTTGACATTATTCCGAACCTTGTCAATGAACTTACTGACCGACTGGCTCACTTCGGATCTGTCACGAGCGCCGGTCACACCGGTAACTGAGACACAGTACACGAATCCACGACTGGATTTGTCAATAATACGCATACGCTCTTCCGATGTGTTTGGGGCTACCAGAAAAACCGGTGCAATGTCATATTGCGCGCACAGTGCTTCGACCTCGGGAAACTCACCCGGCGGAACATCGGGAAGGATGATGCCATCTACTCCGGTCTTGGAAGCTTTGAGAAAAAAAGCATCTAAACCGTACTGTAAAACAGGATTTATATACCCCATAAGAACTATGGGAATATCTGATTGATCACGGATCTCGCTCATCATGTCAAAAATAGTGTCCATATGTATTCCCTTGTCCAGAGCAATTTTACTGGCATGCTGGATAGTAGGGCCATCGGCAAGCGGGTCACTGAACGGCATGCCAAGCTCAATAATGTCCGCACCGGAAGACTCCAGTTCTTTGATCAGCTCTACTGTTGAGCCGGGATCCGGATAACCTGCTGTTATAAACAGACTCATGATTTTCTGTTCCGGCCCTTTGTTCTCAAAGAGGTTTTTTAATCTGCCGTACTTTGTCATTTGTAATTTCCTGTTTGGATTCAAATGTATTTTGATATGGTTTCCATGTCCTTGTCACCACGTCCCGAGCAGTTGATCACGACAAATTCATTTGTTCCGGTCCTTGGCATAAGTTCATTCAGATAGGCGATGGCATGTGCTGTTTCAAGTGCGGGAATAACACCTTCTTTGGATGATAGCATCCGGACACCTTCAATTGCTTCATCATCAGTAACAGATGTATATGTAACACGGCCACTGTCGCGCAAAAACGAATGTTCCGGGCCAACACCCGGGTAGTCGAGTCCGGCACTCACGGAATGGGCCTCAGCAATTTGTCCTTGCTGTGTCTGCAGGAGGTAGCTTAGAGAACCATGCAGTATGCCCGGGTGTCCACCTGTAAGTGTAGCTGCGTGACGCGGTGTCTTCACCCCTTCTCCGGCGGCTTCAATACCGTAAAGTTTGACATCCTGATGATCCAGCATTGGATAAAACATGCCTATGGCATTGGATCCTCCGCCTACGCATGCCAAAACATGATCGGGCAGACGGCCCTCTTGCTTCAAAGACTGATCGATGGTCTCCAGGCCGATGACAGACTGAAAATCACGAACCATTAAAGGGTATGGATGTGGTCCAACAGCCGAGCCGATGATGTAAAACGTATCTTCGACGTTGCTGACCCAGTCCCGTATCGCTTCATTGATCGCATTACTCAATGTTTGTGCACCGGATGTCACCGGTCTGACTTCAGCGCCGAGCAAATGCATGCGGTCTACATTCAGTTTTTGCCGCGAAATATCTTCTGCACCCATATAAATTATACAGGACATCCCGAAATATGCGCATACCGTTGCTGTAGCTACACCGTGCTGACCGGCTCCTGTTTCAGCAATGATCCTGGTTTTACCCATTCTTCTGGCCAGCAAAACCTGTCCAATTGCATTGTTGATTTTGTGCGCACCGGTATGGCAGAGATCTTCTCTCTTGAGATAAATGCGCGCTTTACCGTAGTGTTCGGTAAGCCGACCGGCATAGGTCAGAGGTGTTTCTCTACCCACATATTCCTGAAGCAAACTGTGATATTCTTGTTGAAAGATGGTGTCGTTTCGAGCCGCCGAAAAAGCCCTGTTGAGATCATCAAGTGCCGGTAACAGTATTTCGGGTACATACCTTCCACCAAATTTACCGTAAAAACCACGGTTATCCGGCAATGTAGCTATTTCTGTTACAGCGCTGTTTTTTTGTGTTTTCATTCGTATATATTGTAATTGGTTTATACAATTTACATTTTTATGACTTTTCAAATGAATCTCTGAGGTCATTCCATCGGTCAAAGAAATGCTGCATTTTATCAAAGTCCTTTACGCCCGGGGATTCTTCAATACTGCTGGAAAGATCAATTGCATAAGGGTGGCCTGTAAAAATTGCCTCTGCTACATTTTCAGCACCGATGCCACCGGCCAAAAAGAATGGTTTCTCAGGTGACAGATGATTTATCAGACTCCAATCCCATGCTTGACCCGTCCCGCCATGTAGTTTGTCATTTTTGGTATCAAATAGATAATACCCGGCAATGCTATTCCAGTTTTTCATTTCCTCGCGGAGTGATGGAATGTCGTTCTGACCACGAATTTTGAATGCCTTAATAACCGGTACTTTAATCTCTGCTGCATCTTCCGGAGTTTCCTTCCCATGCAGCTGCACCAGATCAATGCCGGTCTGATCTACGATTTGGTTGATCGTATTGGCTGGAAAATTTACAAAAACCCCGATTTTGCGGGGCCCCTCAATCCATCCAATAATTTCAGCTGCATCTCTGGGAGTTATATACCGCGGACTCTTTTCATAAAAAATAAAGCCTATATAATCGGCTAGAGCCCCGGAGGCATATCTGGCATCCTCCAATGTTGTAATGCCACATAATTTTAATTTCGGGAAATTCATTGAACCGCTTTCCATGGTATTATCGATTGGTTTTTACAATCTGCGCATTCACATATTGGGTCATTAATGAATCACAGGGCATCTGGACCGGTTGATTCGGGAAAAATGGCTGTAAAACGGGCAAGTTCAATGCCCGGATCTTCAGCACGCATGAAATGTTCGCCAATCAATGCACTGTGGATTCCACTATCTTTCAGCAAATGAAGGTCCCCAGGATTTCCGAGTCCACTCTCGGACACTCTTGTGGTTCCAGCAGGGGCATTTTCGAGGATAGATATTCCACGATGTAAGTCCACCTCAAAGGTGTCCAGATTTCTGTTGTTAACTCCAACAATGGAAATGACATCAAAATCTAACTTATCCCAGTCCTGATGGTCGTAGCACTCAACCAGTACCTGCAAATCGATCT
>SLLP01000049.1 GCA_007133995.1 Balneolales bacterium | reverse complement strand
TGGAATCCATGGTCTACGGCGAAGCGACAAACGGATACACCGAAAAAATCGCGGTCCAGATCGTCGTTGACGGTGAGGCACTCATTGCCCTTGCCGAAGCCAAAAAGCAGGAAATCACCAGAGAGTGGATGGAAAAAGTGATCCGCAGGGAAGTCGACAAGGTGAACAAGCAGGTCTCCTCGTTCAAGCGAATTCAGAACATTCTGATTCGTGAAAATGAATTTGAAAAAACAACCACCAAAAAGATCAAACGGTACACGGTCAGCAAAGATCCCACACCCGTCAGCACCGAAGAACATTGATGCCGGACGGTTTGATTGCCTCAAGCCTCAGTTTTCTCTGACGTAGAGGTAGCGTTTGATCTTGTGCGTCGGTGTTTTCTCAAACGGTTCGGTCTGCTCCTGAACCTCGGCTATCCTTGAAAAAGAAGCCAACTTCGCGTTGGTGTCGTCGCGCAGTTTGACCAGCAGCTCCTTAATGAAGTCCCTGATTTCCGTCTGCGAAAGCCCCTTTGCTGCGAACTCCTCATCAAGCTTCTCATAGTTCAGGTGCACCCGGGCAATGAGTCTGTTTTCCTGCTTGTACACCAGCGACTCCAGCACATACTCGGACTGGTGCAGAATCGATTCAATTCCCTCCGGATAGATATTCTCGCCACTCGGACCAATTATTATATTTTTCAGTCTTCCCCGAATGTAGAGATAACCATCCTCATCAAACTCACCCAGGTCGCCGGTCCGCAGCCATCCATCCTTATTGATGGTCTGTGCCGTCAGGTCAGGGTCATTGTAATAGCCTTTCATCACACCCGGACCTCTGACGAGGATTTCACCGACGTTCTTTGGTGGGAATGCGGTTTGAGAGGCTCGCGTCCGGGAGGATGTGGCTCCGGTTGATTCAGGGGTCGTATTTCCGATCCCGGTTTCGTCCATATCGCCATTACTTTCGAAATCGATTTGCACTTCGGTGCCTTCCAGCGGCTTGCCGACCGAATACAGCCGGGTATTTTTTTCATTGCTTCCCGTGACAATAGGCGAGGTCTCCGTCAATCCGTACCCGACCGCATACGGGAAATCCTCCTCCTTCATGAATCGCTCCACTTCCGGAGCGATGGATGCCCCTCCGATGGGGAACATGCGCAGCGCACCTCCGAAGATCTTCTTCAGTTTGCGGCCGGCTTTCCGGTTTATCATTTTCCGCAGCGCCGTAATTCTGTATGCCGTCCGAATGGCCCATTTCTTCTGGATTTCCGGCATAATCCGGCCCTTGTACATCTTTTCAATGATGAGCGGAACCGACAGCATGACCGTGGGCCGCACCTGCTGAAGCGCCGGCAACAACACAGGAGCGGTCGGGGGCTTGTCCACGTAACTCACCGATGCCCCGATCATCATGGGCATTACCAGTCCGACCGAACATTCGTACACATGCGCAAGAGGCAGGATCGACAGTAGCCGGTCGTTATGGTCCACAGTAACAATCTTATCGAGTCCGATGGCATTGCTTACAATGTTACCATGAGTAAGCACCACACCCTTCGAATGACCCGTCGTTCCGGAGGTGTAGATGATGGATGCGGGTGCATCTTCCGGCACATCGAGCGAGGCCAGTCCCACCTTCCGCAGCGCCATGTGTTTGATGCGCTTGAGTTCGCGACTTCCCTCGGCATAGAGTCGGCGCAGACGATCCTTGCTCCACTCGGGCGAGATCACCGAAAGATTGTCGATGAGAATGACCACATTGAGCTTTTCCAGATCGAACTCTTCCACCTTATGATACAAACGCTCGGAGACAAACAACGCCGATGCGCCCGAATGCCTGAGAATGTGGTGAATTTCGGATGGATGAAAATCGTTCAGGATGGGAACCGCCACCACTTTCAATGACGTGATGCCAAAAAATGCCGCCCCCCAGTTGGGGCTGTTTTCACTTAAAATAGCCACACGGTCGCCTTCATTGATCCCGTTTTCCTTTAAAAAAGAAGCCACCCGCGACACATTGTCTCCCAGCTGCCGGTAAGTTGTCGCTTTCTTTCCGGCATATCCAAGTGCGGGTTGATCGCCAAAATGTGTGATGGACCGGTGCAGCAGTTCCGGCAATGTCTTTTCCTTGAGGGGCGGTAAATTCATATCAGTTGGATTACGATCTATAAATAATATTTGATGGAAAATAACCAAAATCCCTGATCATGTGAAACGGCCCCGTTTGACCGCTTTCATCACGCATCATGCAACTCAAAAAAATCAGACCGCAGAAAGATTAACAAGGGGAGTTCGCCAAATGAAGATCTTCGAAGGATGACCACCGTAGGATGAAGAACGGAGAATGACCACTGTAGGATGAAGAACGGAGTAAGATCAACGGATGAGGTATTGTGAAAAATCACGTACCTTCAGGTGGAATAAAACTGGGACAGATCATGGCTCACATTGGTATCATTGGTGCCGGCATTAGCGGACTGACCCTGGCGCTGCTGCTCAGGGAGAAAGGGCACACGGTGCGCGTCCTTGAGGTATCGGATCAGCCGGGCGGTGCCATCAGGACGACTCGCGACCGCGACGGCTGGATGGCCGAATGGGGCCCGAATACCATCATCGAGTCCTCCGGACGCATTAAAAGGCTGGTTTCCATGCTCGACCTGGAAGGCCGCCGGCGCTACCCTGACATTTCTGCAAAAAAAAGGTATATCGTCCGTGACGGGAGGATGGTGGCTGTCCCCGGATCGCTGCGAGAGCTCATTCGCACCCCGCTTCTGAGCCGGTCTGCCAAGCTGAGCATCCTGCGGGAACCATTCCGGCAGCGCTACCGGCCCGTTCCGTCATCACAGCAAACGGCACCTCCACATCATTCACACTCCGACTCCGGTACAAGTTTCCACACCAATGATGAGTCACTTGCCGGCTTTGTCCGCCGCCGGCTCGGGGAGGAATTCCTCAAATGGCCGATCGATGCGCTGGTAGGCGGCATATATGCCGGCGATCCCGAGCGGCTTTCGGTAAAACATGCTTTTCCAAGGTTGGCGTTGCTCGAAGAACAGCACGGATCACTCATACTGGGGCAAATCAAGGGCGGGGTTCGTCGCCCCCCGGAGTCCGATGAAATCCCTCGAAACAAAGCCGAAATTTTCTCTTTTGATGACGGGCTTCAGGTGCTGCCAGAGGCAATCAGTGCGCGACTGGGTGATGCGGTCATCCTCAACAGCCGGGTGGCCGGTATTGAAATGGGCCGTACTGAAGCTCCGGGCAGCGAATCCATTGCAAACAGCCGATGGCGGATCACTTTTACTGATCCTCAGGAGCCTCCGCTGACATTCGACTCCGTGATCTATGCCGGCACCTCCCAAGGTCTGAAGTCGATCAAAATGCCCGGCCCGCTTTCTGAAACGGTGACTCCGGTGGCCGACATCCTGCATCCGCCGGTGGTGTCTCTGACACTCGGCTTTCACCGCCGGGACATCGGCCATCCGCTCGACGGTTTCGGCGTGCTTGTCCCCGGTATTGAGGGATTCCCGATCCTGGGCACTCTGTTCACATCCACCTTGTTCCCCAACCGCGCACCGGATGAAGACCATGTCACCCTGACTACCTATCTGGGCGGTACGCGCCAGCCCGAAATCGCTGAAAAAAGCGAGGAGGAGCAGGTTAAGCTGGTACTGGAAAGCCTGCGCAACTTGCTGGGATTGCGAGGCGAACCGCTCTACCGCCACCGGATACTGTGGGCGCGCGCCATACCTCAATATGAGACAGGTTTTGCCCGCTATCTGACTTTGATGGATCGGGCCGAACATGAACACCCCGGTTTCTACATGGCCGGCAACTATCGGACCGGCATCTCCGTTGGTGACACCATAAACGCAGCCTTCGATCTGGCCGAACGGATTGACCAGGATCTTATTGGCAGTTAAACCTTTACTCTTATGACATATCAACGGATCAGCATTTTGGGATGCGGCTGGCTCGGTTTTCCGCTCGGGGTCCGGCTGCTGGAACATAACCATTTTGTGCGTGGAAGCACCACCACCAAGGACAAGATCCCGCTGATGGAGGAATCCGGCATTGAACCCTATTATCTGCAGCTCGATCCGCACATCAGCGGCGATGATGTGACTTCTTTTTTTGATGTCGATACGGTGGTGCTGAACGTTCCGCCGCCTCGTGTGCCGGACCGTATTATCTTCATGCAGCAGCAGGCGGATGAACTGGTGTCCTACATCAATGCATCAGCTGTGAGACGGCTGGTGATGGTCAGCTCTACCGGTGTGTATGCGCCACGCCGGCAGAACGCCGACGAGTCGGACCCGCATCCACCCGAAACCGAGAATGGCAAGGGGCTTGTTGCGATGGAATCATTGCTTATGGATGATCTGAAAGCTTCGGTTGCTGTGGTGCGCATGGCCGGACTGTTCGGACCGGAGCGCAACCCGGGCCGGTTTTTGTCCGGCAGACAAGCCTCGGGCAACGGTCAGGAGCCCGTCAACATGATCCATCTGGAAGATGCCATTGGAGTGATCTCGGCGCTCATCGAGCAGCCGGAGCTGACCGGGATCTACAACGCCTGCGCCCGGGAGCATCCCACCCGCAATGAGTTTTACCTGAAGGCTTCGGAGTTGTGCGGAATTGCTCCGCCGGTCCT
>SLLP01000048.1 GCA_007133995.1 Balneolales bacterium | reverse complement strand
TGAAGGCATGGATTATGAGCGGGCTGTGAAGGGCTACAACAAGGCTGTGGTCAAAGGCATCGTGAAGGTCATGTCCAAAATGGGTATATCCACCATTAAATCATATCGCGGTGCACAGATTTTTGAGGCGCTTGGAATCAGCAAGGAGGTTATCGATACCTATTTCACATGGACACAGTCCCGGGTCGGCGGTATTGGCCTCGATATCATCGCCAGGGAAGCAGAGATGCGCCACCGGAAAGCATATCCCAAAGTACGTGTCAACGGACGCGTACTGGATGAAGGCGGACAGTACAAGTGGCGCCGAAACAGCGAGTACCACATGTACAATCCCGAGACGGTGCATACGCTACAGTTTGCCAGCAAGATCAACGACTACAAGCTGTACAAGGATTACACCCGGCTGCTGGATGACCAGCAGGATCCGCCGCCGACACTGCGACATCTGCTCGATTTTGAGTACGCTGCGAAATCGGTCCCGATCGAAGAGGTGGAACCGGTGGAGGCGATCTGCAAACGGTTCAAAACCGGAGCCATGTCTTATGGGTCCATCAGCCGGGAGACTCATGAAGCGCTGGCCATAGCCATGAATCGGATCGGCGGCAAGAGCAACACCGGAGAGGGTGGAGAGGATGTGGACCGGTTCACACCCGACCCCAACGGTGATTCGCGCTGCAGTTCCATCAAGCAGGTGGCCTCCGGCAGGTTCGGTGTGACCAGTGAGTATCTTATAAATGCCGAGGAGATCCAGATCAAGATGGCCCAGGGCGCCAAGCCCGGCGAGGGCGGTGAGCTTCCAGGCCGCAAAGTCTATCCGTGGATTGCAAAAGTGCGTTATTCCACACCGGGCGTGGGACTGATCTCCCCGCCGCCGCACCATGATATCTACTCGATTGAGGATCTGGCACAGTTGATCCATGATTTGAAAAATGCCAATACCAGGGCGCGGATCAATGTAAAGCTGGTTTCACTGGCCGGAGTGGGAACCATCGCCGCCGGTGTGGCCAAAGGCAAGGCCGATGTGATCCTGATAAGCGGTCATGATGGTGGGACCGGAGCTTCGCCGCAGACCAGCATCAAGCATGCCGGACTGCCATGGGAGCTCGGCCTGGCCGAGACGCATCAGACCCTGGTGCTCAATAATCTGCGCAGCCGGGTAGTGCTGGAGACGGACGGGCAGGTTAAGACCGGACGCGACATCGTGATCGCTGCCCTGCTGGGCGCCGAGGAATACGGATTTGGCACCAGCGCTCTCATCACGCTTGGCTGTGTGATGATGCGTGTCTGCCACCTGGATACCTGTCCGGTCGGCGTCGCTACCCAGAATCCCGACCTGCGCCACAAATATACGGGTGATCCGCAATATGTCGTCAATTTCATGAAGTTCGTGGCTCAGGATGTTCGTGAGTACATGGCCCGTCTCGGTTTCCGCACCATGGATGAGATGATAGGGCGGGTTGACAAGCTAAGCCAGCGTCCCACAGAGCACTGGAAAGCCAGGACACTCGACCTCTCGGCGATCCTGTACAAACCGCAGGTCAGCAGCAATATCGGGGTTCGCAACTTCATGAAACAAAACCATGGCCTTGACAATGCCATGGATATCCAGACACTTCTCGACATCTGCGAACCGGCTTTACGTGAAAAGAAGCCGGTCAAGGCAAAGCTGCCTATCCACAACATCAACCGCGTGGTTGGCACGATTGTCGGCAGTGAGATCACCCGGGCTCACGGTCGCGACGGGCTTCCCGAAGATACGATCCGGCTTAAATTTCGCGGATCTGCCGGACAGAGTTTCGGAGCGTTTGTTCCGCACGGAATGACACTCGAACTGGAGGGCGATGCAAACGACTACTTCGGCAAGGGTCTTTCCGGTGGAAAGCTGATTTTGTATCCGCACTCCAACGCCCGCTTCAAGCCGGAAGAAAATATCATCGTCGGAAATGTATCCTTTTATGGTGCCTCCAGTGGTGAAGCCTACATTCGTGGTATGGCCGGAGAGCGGTTTTGTGTGCGAAACAGCGGAGTGCGTGCCGTGGTGGAGGCGGTCGGTGATCACGCCTGTGAATACATGACGGGCGGTCGGGTAGTTGTTCTCGGTCCGACAGGACGTAATTTCGCCGCTGGCATGTCGGGTGGAATCGCCTATGTCCTGGATGAGAACAACACCTTTGAGCACCACTGCAACAAGGACATGGTGTACCTGGAACGACTTGAAGACGAAGATGAGATCATGGAAGTGATGAAGATGATCCGCCGTCATGCAGACTATACCGACAGCAACCGCGCCTGGAAGATCCTGGCCAAGTGGGAAGAGATGGTTCCCCACTTTGTAAAAGTGCACCCGATCGATTTCAAGCGGATGAACGAAGCCATTCGGGAGGCCGGGCTTCGCGGACTGGAAGGCGAGGAGGCCATCATGGAAGCATTCCTCATCAACAAGGGCGACAAGGCCCGCGCCGCCGGAAACTGACACACTTGAATAAACAAAGCAACAGAATAACAGGATAGAAGATGGGTAAACCAACCGGATTTCTGGAATTTGAACGGAAAAGCACACCTTACCGCACTCCGGCCAAGCGTATGAAGAGCTGGGACGAATTCAACGAGGTGCTGACAGAAGATGAACTGCGCACTCAGGGTGCCCGTTGCATGGATTGCGGGATCCCGTTCTGCCAGACCGGACAGATGGCACAAGGTGGAGCCATGGGATGTCCGGTATATAACCTGATACCGGAATGGAACGACCTGGTTTATCGCGGTAAATGGAAGGAGGCGCTTCATCGCCTGCACAAAACAAACAACTTCCCGGAATTTACCGGCCGTGTGTGCCCGGCCCCGTGTGAAGGCTCCTGTGTGCTGGGGATTATTGAACCGCCTGTTGCCATAAAAAGCATCGAACAGGCCATCATAGACCGCGGTTTTGAGGAAGGATGGGTGGTACCCGAGCCGCCGGAGCAACGCACCGGTAAAACCGTTGGTATTGTGGGCTCCGGACCTGCCGGACTCGCCGCAGCCGCCCAGCTCAACAGGGCGGGACACACCGTTACGGTGTACGAGCGCGCCGATCGGATCGGCGGTTTGCTGACCTACGGAATTCCCAACATGAAGCTCGAAAAATCGATTGTCCAGAGGCGAGTGGATATTCTTGCGGCGGAAGGTATCACATTTGTCACCGGCACAGAAATCGGCAAAGATATTCCGGCTGATGAACTGCGTAAAAAGCATGATGCACTGATTCTGGCCGGAGGAGCTACAACTCCCCGTGATTTACCGGTGGAGGGTCGGGAACAGAAAGGCATTCATTTTGCAATGGAATTTTTGCACGATGACACCAAGAGCTTTCTGGACTCCAAGAGTCAGAATGGCAACGGAACTACTCATGATCACAAACTGTCAAGCCGCAAGAAGGGATCATATATTTCAGCCCGCGGTAAAAACGTGATTGTAATCGGAGGTGGAGACACCGGTACCGACTGTGTCAGCACCTCACTGCGCCATGGTTGCAAAACCCTCACCCAGTTTGAAATTCTGCCAAAACCGCCTGATGCCCGGGCCGACGGCAACCCCTGGCCGGAATGGCCCAATATTTACAAGCTGGATTATGGTCAGGAAGAGGCGAAACATAAGTTTGGTGATGACCCGCGTCGCTATGAAATCATGACCAAAAAATTTACAGGTGATGATAAAGGTAATGTAAAAGAGTTGCATACAGTCCAGATAACCTGGGAAAAAGGTGAAAACGGCCGCATGTCTCCAAAGGAAGTGCCTGGATCCCAAAAGGTCTGGGAAGCGGACCTGGTATTACTTGCCATGGGCTTTCTCGGTCCAGAAAACCCTCTGTTGGATCAGCTGGGCGTTGAGCGCGACGAACGGTCCAATGTCAAAGCGGAACACGAAGTGTATACAACCAATGTCGATGGATTGTTTGCGGCAGGTGATATACGTCGCGGGCAGAGCCTGATCGTATGGGCCATAAACGAAGGCCGAGGTGTAGCACGAGAGTGTGACCGATGGCTCATGGGGAGCACGGAACTCCCGTAAAATATTTATACAGGTATGCAGGTTTCAAAAAAAAAACCTGTATAAGATTTCTTGATTTAACGGAATGATTGCCTGCCTTAGCTCATTATACAAATAGAGTATCGGAGTTGCATGCCCTGTACGCTCCATTTGTATTAGAAATGAACCGTTAACAGAAATCTGAAATCATTATTGAGATATGAAAGTCGCAATATTGGGTGCGCACGGTCAGATCGCTATGCTTCTGCATCCCATTCTCATAAGTAACGGCCATGAATTGACCGGGATCATTCGCAATCCGGATCACATCAAAGATGTAGATAAAGCCGGTGCCAGACCGGTTGTCTGTGATGTGGAAAGAGAGGACGATATTTCGGAAGCAGTTGGAAAAGCAGATGCTGTTGTTTTCGCTGCCGGGGCTGGACCCGGAAGCGGGGCAGAACGGAAATGGACGGTTGATCGTGATGGCGCACTAAAGTTGTTGGAAGCCGCCCAAAAAAATGGAATTAAGCGCTATGTCATGATCAGTGCCATGAAGGTGGAAGAGCCCAGAGGCAATGAGGTCTTCCAGGTCTATCAGAAGGCCAAGGCGGAAGCCGACAAGGCACTGCGTGAAAGCGGTCTCGATTACACCATTATCCG
>SLLP01000099.1 GCA_007133995.1 Balneolales bacterium | reverse complement strand
GTTGATGTATTCGGATTTGATCATGGTTTCGTTGGGAACACGCAAAAACCGGTTGTCGAACATCCGGATTTTAACCGATAGCGTATCGATAGAATAGACCGCCCCGACATTGCCCTGGACATTAATGACATCCCCTACCACGAATGATTTTTCCGCGATTAGAAAAAACCCGCTTATGACATTGGATATCGTGGTCTGGGAGGCGAAACCGATGGCAATACCCAAAATGCCGGCGGCACCAAGGAGGGGGGTCAGGCTGAATCCGAGTTCATGGAAAACCGTAACCAGGAGTATGGCAGCACCGATATAGAATAACAGTTTTCCGCTGAGCATGCCATAGTGTGGTGTGTAGTACCTTGATATATAACTGCTCAGCGACCGTCGCAGTAAAAAAAGCAACGGCAAACCAATAATCAGGATGATCAGGATCCGAAGCAGCACAAACAAGTGCACTTCAGTAATCTGATTTTCGAACAGTGATGAAAGAAAATCCATAATTCAGACCAGTTAATGATATACAAAATAAATCATACGCGGTTTCCACTCTCACAAGGCACGGAGCCGGGATTATCAGAAACCGGGAATATGAAAATCCTTCAGAAGCTTGAAGGTCCTTAAACCCATGCTTTTTTTCACCGGGCTTCGCGGTTTGCTCACAAGTGCTCCTCCGGCCGCTTCGGCAGGTATCATCCGTGCCATTTCCATATCGGTGTCTGAATCCTTGCCATTATAGGTAATGAGCGTCTCATCCGACCAAAATGCGTTCTCTTTGGAAAAAATAGAGAGGCGATCTACACGCAGACACAATTTCTCAAATTTCAGTTCATCGGTGCTGTCGTTCCATATAACCATGGGACAGACAACCAGATGCGGCTCCATGAGGTCTTCCGTGAGGATCCTTCGGGCTGTCGACGATAGCGCATAAGACAATTCTCCCTCCGTAAAAGTGCCAAACCAGGTTTCCGAGAGTACCACTGTCGGTATTTCAGCTATAATGAGATCTTCACGGGAGGCCGGTGTTATGCGGGCGAAGACAGGAATCCGGGAATAGACTTTTGTCCGGGTTGTACTCATGAACCGGTAGGAATGTTCGGTGTTTATCACTACAGGTTTATCGGGTAATACCGGGGTGAAACGGTATTCACTGAACTCTCCGGGCAGTGCCATGCGAACCCACTCCGGCTTTTCAGGCAATGCTTCCGGTTCACCCTTTCGTTTTTCATCCCTGCTGCTTGCCACCCAGATCTCATTCAGCAGCTTCTTCAGAAATATTGTCAGGGGACCAAAACGGTGCCGTTGCACCTCCCCTTCCGTCAATGTAATTTTTGGCCAGTTTGTTAAGCTCATAGTAGCTGTTATCAATGGATAATGCAGCCATATTAGCAGATTCAATGCAAATCAGCAAACGTCATTTTAGCATCGCATGTTTTGAATGCCGTGAGCTTTAGCTATCTTGAATATATGTGAGTGATGGGCACCTTTTTTCATCCTCCAAAGCCATGTTGAAAAGTATTACAGCCATTATCACGCATTATCTTCCCGGTTGGCCCTGTAAAACCAGCCGGATTCAGCAATGCATTCAACTGAAAAGCAATCAAGCATTTAATTTGGGAGGCCGCCATGTTACATCCGAAAATCCTTGTTCCGGTTGATTTTTCCAAACTCAGTGAACATGCTCTGAAGGCAGCTAATGTTTTTGCCCGGCAGTTTGAGGGAACCGTAACACCGTTCCACGCCTATATTCCCGTTACCGATCTGGATGGTTTTTATTATGTCGGATCAGGTATTACTCCTCACGAGAAGTACACGGAAATAGAAAAAGTGTTGCATGAACGGCTTAAGGAGATTGCAGAAAAGCTCATCCATTCTGATTTGCTCACAGCTCCCCTTCTGGATGTAGGGAATCCGGCCAGGGCCATTATCCATGCATCTCACAAATTTGATCTGGTGATAATGAGTACTCACGGCCGCACCGGCTTCAGCCGGTTTGTGATGGGGTCGGTTACCGAAAAGGTGCTTCGCATGTGCAAAAAACCCATGATCACCGTTACGGATGCTTCAGATCTCGCTGATATGACCTCCCTCCTTGTGACTACTGATTTCTCGGAAAACTCATTCAAGGTATTTCCATTTGCCAACAGTATAGCCGAAGGTACAGGGGGATCGATAGATCTGGTACACATCGTAAGTGATGAACAGTTTTTCGATGCCACTGCTGCTGAAAAAACCGCCGAAAAACGCAGAAAAGACATTGAGGAGCTGGCGGATATTCATTTCCGAAATATACGCAAACGCGTTGAACCTCGTGTGGCCCTAGGCAATCGCGCTCCTTACGTTGAAATCGAGCAACTTGCCCATGACAAAGGGTATCATCTGGTCTTTATGTCTTCGGTTGGGCGCACAGGAATTGAATATCTTATGATGGGAAGTACCGCTTCACATGTTGTTCGAAGGGTGAAAAACGCGGTCTTCACCATAAATCCGCATGGCATCAGTCCGGAAAAAGCCAGGAAACTGCATTATCAGTATCGAGACATGTAGACAACGGATAGATTCCCCAGACACACGTCCCAGGTAACGTCAGTCAATACAGCTGATACTCGGGTTGCACGAGAACCGGTAGAGATTCCGGTTAAAATCTGTGCACGCCTCCCGGATCAGAATCGGAAGTTTATCCCGAAAGTGACATGAAAGCGCTCCACGTCCTGCTCTGCAGTCTCGATAAAAGTAACAGGGGCATTGGTCTGCGGGTCAACGATGATGCCGGTGGATGCATCGACGGAGTACAAATCTTCGGTGGTTTCCCAGAATCCGTATTGCAACCCCAGGTCCAACGAAGTATTCTGATTCAAACCAATTCCAATACCGGCACTTAGAAAATGCCTGTCGTTTTTCTCCAAATAGGAGATCGGATTTGCCATGTAGCTCCAGCCAAGACGGGGTTCGAAAGATTCGAACATGGTTAGAGCAGCACCTGCCCTGAAATTCCACACATCATTGAAATTCTGATTTATGAAGTTGTTCTCATCGATTTCAAGATCACGGTCTGCTGAATCAAAATCTCTCAGGCGAATACCGCTGTAATCGATTCTTTCCGCTGAAACCGAGATATCGGCGAGAGGCAGATCTTTTGTGGTCGCGCCTAGATGCATGCGTGAAGGAGTGCGAACACTGTAGGAATATTCTCCGGAGAGCTGATCGCTTAATTCTGGCCCAAAGGTATCGCCATCGTCATCAGTACGTACCTGACCATCAAGAGTAACCACATCCTGAAAACGGGTTTGCACGAAAGCGTCAAATCGCTCTTCAACATTCCAGCGGGTACCGGTGGAGTAGCTAGCGCCGAAGTCAATTAAATCCAGTCCGGTGAACAGAAGTCCAACCCTTGCATTAAAACCTATTGCATCCACGGTGATCTTCTCTTCGAACAACATTCGATTAATGTTATAGCTGCCCGTATTCTCTTGCCCGGAGTATACCGGACGCCCTGAGACATCCAGGGGTGAGGATTCTATAAATACTTGCTCAAACACGGATTTAGAAACGGGGATACCAACCGAGACACCTACAAAGACATCTTCCTGGAATTCGGTCGCCATATAGAGGCTGTATTCACCTGATTGTCCCCGACGAGTGGTTTCGGCAAACTGATCAACACCCTGGAATCCACCAAATTCAAATACTGACTCAAGTACGTTATTATAATCATCTATCGCAAATGTGCTGTATGCGATATCGCTGGTATAATCTGTCAGAAACTGATATGTACGTGAAGTCAGGTCATTGAAAGCATCCACCGTAAAAGCGGTGTTGTAGTCTGCTGTCTGCACATAACCGCCACCGAAGACCAGACTGCCAACAACCGTTGGAACTTTATAGTTAAATCCGATATGGGTCAATCCCGTTTGGTTGTCACTAAAAGTGCTATTCTGACCTATGAATGTGGATTCCTGGGATATGTCCCTGATACCTATTCCAGCTGAAAATGAGCTGGAAGGCATTTGTCCGGCAACGGCAGGGTTGATAATGTAGGAGCCGAATCCCTGCAGGCGAGAAACGGACGAGCTGCCAAGAGCCAGGCTGTGTGCATCCTGCGCCGGCAGCTGTTTTGACAGTCTGAGTGCGTCAAAGCTGTATTGAGCCTGAACCGATGAGAATCCTGTCGCAAGCAACAGCGTGATAAGGGTGGATGAAAACAGGCGAATGATTTTGGTCATAAACTTTAGGGGAAAAATTTATATGGCAATAACTAGGGAGATATAGCATAACACGTCGGAGGAGCGGATAGTGCGGATGGATTTTCACGCAGGTGTGTTTATCCTTATATCGATGATGAACATCAGTCAAGGACATTTTTTTTTCGAACAGCTAAATAAGCAGGTCTCTCGCTCACCTGCAACATCAGTCATTTCGTGACCTTGAACCGGAACTGCTGCTGCCACTGCTGCGGGTGGTTGAACTGCGGTTTACCGTACCACTGCTGCGGCTGGGCGTGCTGCTCCGGTTTACCGTACCACTGCTGCGGCTGGGCGTGCTGCTCCGATTTACCGTACCACTGCTGCGGCTGGGCGTGCTGCTCCGATTTACCGTACCACTGCTGCGGCTGGGCGTGCTGCTCCGGTTTACCGTACCACTGCTGCGGCTGGGCGTGCTGCTCCGGTTTACCGTACCAC
>SLLP01000093.1 GCA_007133995.1 Balneolales bacterium | reverse complement strand
TTTCTGGAAGCGGAAGCACGTTTCCGGCTTGGCCAGTATGGTCCGGCAGCTGATGCCATGAATGAGGCCATCATCTCTTCTCTTGAGCTGGTGACCGGCGAAGCGGATGCGGACTACGTTGCTGCCCAGGCATCCGAAACGGCTGCTTCACTTCAGGACGGCGAAGGACTGGCACGGTTGATGACCCACAAACATGTTGCCCTGTTCCTTCAACCCGAAATCTTTTCCGACTGGAGAAGAACGGGAATCCCGCAACTCGAGATCGCCGAAAGTGCGGTACTGAACCAGATCCCGAGGCGCTGGCCCTATTCTCAGGGTGAAATCAACACCAATAGCGCCAACGTTCCGAGTGTCAGTCTTACAGACCGGGTGTGGTGGGATCAGTAATTTCGTGACGAAACAAAAGAAGGCTCAAAAACAGAACACTTATAAACACTAATCTCGACAGATCACTCATCAACCGGAAAGCAATTACAACACACTCTCCCAAGTGAGTACGCCCTGTCGGGTGCGCTTGTTAAAAAGGAGCTTTGCATTATTCGCGAGGCTCCTTTTTTTATATCCTTCGGGTTATCTTTCAGGTTAAGCAAATTCCGGTCAGCCTGAATACGGTCTCACTTCTGCAGCAGGCTCAACGGGCAATCCATGCCTGAAATATTGCATTCGAAAACAACAGTTGCCCGTTGCGCCAGAATCCGCGGAAGAGCGGATTGTCGGCCAGTATAACGATCTGGCCCTGACCCATGGTCAGCGTACCGGCTGCAAGGGATCCCGCCGCAAGCTGTTTCGCCTGAAAACCGGCCCATCCCCCCAGAAGCGGATTTTCCTCGTTGACACGTCCAACATTCCATCCTTCAGAGAGCAGGTCCGGCAAAACCGTACCGCGCTTGAGTGCGGCATATTCGGATCCGAGACCATAAGCCAGCGGGTGGCTGTCATCCAGTTCCACCCGGAATACCGCACCACTGACTTGCCGATCCAGTGATCGCCTTCGACGATCTTCAAATCGAAGATCATTGGGAGGAAATGCGGCATCCGGCCTGTCGTAGGTCCCTTTTGTACCGGCATACGGGTCGGAATCGAGGCCATCAAGTGCTTCAAAACTGCGCAGAGTGAGGGACACTTCTTCACGGGCGGAAAGCGAGTTCAGGACACCAGGAAAAACAATCAAACGCCCACCCCTGCGAACCCACTCCATAATGCGATCCCAATCAGCATCCTGCCAGTCAGTGTAGTGTCCGTCCGGCAGGATCAGCACGTTATAATCATTCAGCGGGAATCTTGAGATGCGCTTTTGTTCGAAGACAGCAACGGGGTATTCAAGTGTGTAGTCGAAAAAGTGCCGGATTTCGCCAAGCTGGTTGGACCGGATACTGCTGCCGGAAGGTACGGCAATCACCGGTTTTTTCATCGGATGGACATGGGGCGAACCGAGATCAACACCGTGGTCGGTGAGTCCTGTGGATACAGCCTGTACGAAGCGGTCGTGCCGGGCGGCCATGCGATCGATGATGTGCGGCAGGCGGTTGCCCAGATGCAGGTTTGCGCGGCGTGTGATAACGACCGTTCCGGAGGGCCAGGTGCGTCCGGACGTGGTGAATGCCCGCTCGGTGATGCTCAGGCGCACTTCGTGGTTGAGCAGGCCGGCCACAAAAGCGGCGTCGCGAACATCCCCCCAGGCCATCAGCCAGGCATAATCTTCATCCGCAGACACGTTATTCGCAGCTGCCGCATTCGCAGCCGCCCCAGCCACATGCACTTCACCTGTTGCCACATTTCGACTGCCGTTTCGACTGCCGTTTCGACTGCCGGACTGTGTCACCGGTCGATAACTGGTGGTTGTCCGGACCGGCTCGCTGGTGGTACGGATACGTTCGCTTGTGGCCCAGGCATCCAATCCGAATGCGTAGGGCAGCGCCCAGGCCGTGATATCGTACGTATTGGAGTCGGCCAGCACCACGGAGGGATCGGGGTCGAACAGGACATGGGCCAGCACCCCTTTCGGTTGTCTCACGGGCACCACGATATCGCTGTCAGCAATACGGCGGCGCTGCTCCTCTCCGGTGGCGTAGTGCCGGCCCGTAAACCGGAGTCCCTCTTCGGCCCTTTCATAGCGGATCTCCTGGTGGTCCAGGAAATCCAGAAGGGCGATGATACGGTCGGAGTGGTTCTCGCCGCTGACCACAAAGGCGGAATAGCGGCCGGCAGGTTCCTCCTGCGCCCGGCGGAAATACTCGCGGAATTCGTGCAGGAGCCGCTCGCTGTTCCGTGCGGTCACCTCCACAGTAGAGAGACCCGCTTCGTGGTGGTTTCGGATACGATCGGCCAGCGTAAGCGTGTCGCCGTGTTCATCAATCATTTTGGTCCCCGCCCGGCTGTGGCCCATCTGCTCGTAGGTCATGCCGATGGCCCCGTTGAATGTCGGCCAGGTGTCACCATAGCCCGGATAGAACAGGTCGAAAATTTCGGCAGTGAAGTAGCGCTCATGGCGCCGGTCGAAACGGGCGGCATGGTTGCGGCCGATCTTGTGCTGAAACTCCCGCTGCCAGGCCGTGATCGCCCCGTGGAACGGTTCGGCAGCCGGAGGAAAATAGTAGTCATTGGTGAACATCTCATGGAAATCGACATGGACGTGCGGCATCCAGAGATGGTAGAAGGCGGCGCGCTGACGCGTTTCGATCTGTGTCTGCCAGACCCAGTCGCGATTCAGGTCGAAATAGTAGTGATTGGTGCGGGCGCCCGGCCAGGGCTCGTCATGCTCGCGCGTCTCCAGCCGCGGATCGGGCCTGCGTCCCTGGGTCTGATCGAACCAGCTGACATAGCGTTCGCGTCCGTCCGGATTCAGGACCGGATCGATGACTACCACCGTATTTTCAAGCCATTCTGCGATATCGGCTGACATATACGGGCTGCCCGGTACAGAAACTTTTGTTGATGACTCATCCGTTGACGAATCTCCTGTGCTGGATGCAGAATTCCCGACTGATGCAGCCCCGGTCGCCAGCTCGTAAAGTGTCTGCATGGCCGCCTCCGGACTCGAAGATTCATTTCCGTGAATACCGTAGCTCATCCAAAGAATAGAGACCGTTCTGCCTTCGATGTCACCGGCATCAAGACCTGCCATTTTCCGGTTGTTCACACGGATGGTGTCCAATGCGCGCAGGTTTACCTCCGAGCTCACAAAAACTGCAAAAAGCGGGCGGTGGCTGTAACTTTCGCCATACTGTTTCCACATGACATTCGGACTTTCATCAGCCACATGTCTCACATAGGCAACAATGTCATGATGGCGGGTGAATCGGTCGCCTGGCTGATAGCCGAGGAATTCTGATGGCGATTTCGGTTGGGCGGTGAGTTTTAATGCCTGTTCAAAATGACCCGGCAGCTGACCGGGTAGCATTCCTGCAACAGGAAACATCAGGATGAAAAAAAATGAAATAACTGTGCGCATCAGTAAGCCTTCAAATTCTGATCAATGAAAAATCTGAGTGAACCCGCTGGAGTAATGCGTTAAGATAAACGGGAAATCTGTCGAAACGCCAAATGAAAAATCTAACGGAGAAGAAAATACAAACCGGGACTAATATAATACGTTTGTTGTAATGCGTTTGTCTGTTTTTAAGAATCAATTGTATCTTGCAACGAAATTGCGAGGGCTTCCACTGGCGAGGTATAGACCAACCACACCCGCTCCGGATTCATATCCATGCGGTTATCCATCCGCTTATCGATACCGCCGGCGCCCACGGATGATGCCTCGCTCATCACGGTTTGCCAGGCCATCAGGTACGTCTGAATTTGCTGCACATAGCCGTGGGTACGTGCGTGATCGATGAGACCGGATTCCCCGACCGGACCTGTCTTGAAATCGACAATATGATGCCGACCGTCGCTGCCACGTACGATCATGTCAATCGACCCGCGAATGGTTACCCGTTTTTCGGGTACCGTTTTCGTTCGAGCCAATTCTGCCCGAGTCAAATCAGTTCGAGCCAAATCCTGCGTAACACTGATCTCAAATGCGATTTCAAATCGTTTTTGTGCTTCCTCACCAAAATGTTTTTTGATCCATTTCAACGCATTGCGGCAGTGTCGTCTGAGTTCCAAACTGTTTGCGCCGGCAACGGCTCCGTGATCCGCACAGTTCATTCGAATCAGCTCCCTCATCCAGAACCGCTCAAGCTCTTCCTGCGATGCCGCCTCGGGATCCGGCCCGGTTTCAAGCGTTCGGTGGATCAGTGTCCCGGCATCAGCCGGTGAAATATCCTTCCATTGTGGCAATTGCAAGTCCTGCAAATCCTGCGGCTGTCCGGCAGGATGTCCACTTGAAACCTGTGCAGAAACATGATCCTGCTCATCTGGCTCCCTCAGTTTCTCTTCCATCTCCTCCTCAATCCGGGCTTTTTCTGTGGACCGGCCTGAAGCTGACAGGATTTCAGCCGAAACCATGGCTTCAGCCTCCATGAAATGCTTCGCACTTCGGTCGGGAATCAGATAATCGGGCTCTGAAGGTGCCGTTCCAGTCGGTTCGGCCGGTTCTGCCTGTTCGTTGGGTTCGGATGAATCTGCAAGGGGACGCACGGCCAGATCCTCCAATTCATCTACGGTCAAGTTATTCACTCTGAACCGGTTTTCCTCCTGATCCGGCACAACCCCATCCCGCATCATATCATCTGTCATCTCCCCGCTCCGAGCCTGCCCGAGCGCATCACCACCCGCCTGCTCATCATACACCTGCCCCCACTCCCCTTGCTCATCAATCCACGGCATCAGCAGTTCGGCAAACGTTCCCTTGGAGCGATTGCTTTTGGGATTTGTCACGCTCATCAGAAGATGCGTCTCGGCACGTGTCACTGCAACATAAAACAACCTTTTCGTCTCCGCTCGCTGCCGTTTATTCTTCTCGGATTTTATGATCTGATACAGGAAGGAGCCATCCGCATCCTTATCGCTTCCGTTGTTGTTTCCCGTGTTGCTCTGCCTGCCCCTCTCCCTGTCGCCGGGTTTGTAGACGATGCCGGGCCATACTACACTGTCCGGATCATCATCGGCGACAAACAATTGAACACCCCCATCGTGATCACCGGCATGCATATCGGGAATCACCACCATCGGGAACTGAAGTCCTTTCGAACCGTGGATGGTCATGAGCTGGATCGGGGCAGGATCAGGCTGTTCGGCTTCGGAGTCACCGGCCTCCTCCTGAATCCTGTTGGACAGAAACTCGCTGATTTCAAAAAGTGTACCTCGTCCGGTGCTCTCCAGGTTCCGAATCACATCCAGCAGCTTCACCAGGTTTTCACGAACCTGGGAATCATCGGGATGCGCGCCGATATAGGGTCCATCCGTAAAAAACGCCTGTTCCACAAGCTCCGAAACACGCCGGTTGGGCACCATTTCGCGCAGTTTTTTCAGTAGCGGCACTCCAGACTTCAACGCCCGGCGGTCGGTATCCGACAGCCTGCTTTCCCAGGCTTTATGATCCGAAACGGCACTCCAGAAGTTGGGATAACCGTGATCCGGGTTATCCATCACTACCCTGACCCCAAGCAAGCCTGAATCCGAAAATGAGATCATCGGCGAGCGCAGGAGTCCGACCAGTGACACATCGTCGTAGGCATCCAGAAGAAACGACAGCAACAACCATGCATCACGCACCTCGCGCCGCATATAGTACCGCGTTCCCTTGGCAACGGTGAACGGCAAATCCGCCTCTCGGAGCGCTTCCTCCAGGGCATACATATGTTTTCGCCGCTTGTATAACACCCCTACCGCCTTCTCACCCTGCGTCATTTTCTGCTGGATAGCGGCATAGCCCACCTGTCGGCCGTCAAAAATATCGCGCAGGAACCGGGCAATCCGGCGAGCCTCCAGGTGCGCATGGTGATCCGTGAGCACCTCGGCTTCCACAGGTGCCGGCTCCCCCCGCCCCTTTTTTGCATCAAGTCCTTTTCCCAGCTCCTTGCAATCAGCGGCAAGCACCCGGACCTCTCCTCCGGCCTCCGCATTTCGGGACAGCTCGGCTGACGGCCTCTTGAGCGGCTGATGATATGCTTCATACGAGGCAGCGGCGCTCTCCGGGCCAAAGACATTACGGAACAACCGGTTCGCGAATGTGATGACCGCCCGGTTCGACCGGAACGAGTAGGGCAGTGCCTGGATTTTGAGCGGTAACGAGTCCGGGATGCGGCTTTGCCCGGCAAGTCGCTCTTTAACACGCCTCATCATGGCGACGTCACCACCGCGGAACCCGTAGATAGCCTGTTTCACGTCCCCGACGATCAGCATCTCCTTGTCGGGTGAGCTGACGCCCGGTTCCCCATTCCCAAATGCCAGCCGGCTGATGATCTCCCACTGGCGACGGTCCGTGTCCTGAAACTCATCCACCAGAATCTGGTCGAAACGACTGCGCATCCGGGCTGTGACTGCGGGATGTTCAGTGAAAAGCCGGTGCGTTAACCAGATCATGTCATCATAATTGAAATAACCGGCGTCAAACCGCTGATAGCGCATCAGCGTGTTCCATCGCAGCGCCAGTTCAGCCAGATCCCGCATGTTCCAGTAAGCTTCGTGATTGGCGTTGAATTCCTCCTGTAGCGGATACTCAGCAAGCTCCCGCTCCGTTTCGCTTCCTGCGAGATACGCATCCACCATCTCCAGCGCATCCATACGCCCGAAGACCTCCAGTGCCTGCCGGTCCAGCTCACCGAGAGTGGCCTTATCAGCTTCCTCCTTGTCAAAAAGTTTTTTGGAAAGACCATCTTTGATTCTCGCCGCCTTAAGCTTATTTATAGTCCCGGGAATCTTGTCGGGTGACTTGAACCACTCGGGATGCGCCCTCAGCGTTTCAATCAATTCCGACTGAAGCCGGTCGCACTCTTGCCGCCAGCGTTTCGCCAGCTCACTGAGCCTGCCGAGATACATCGCAGGTGTTATGACAGACATATCACAGAGGGCCTGTTCATCCACTCCAGACAACTCCTTCATGAACTTTTCGAAATCAGAGACGGAGATTAGCGAGAGCTGGCGCTGAAGCCCGTCATGATCCTTGTACTTCTGATAGAACCGTTTGCGCCACTCCATCATCCAAAGTACCTCGTCGTAGTCGCTAAGCAGCTCAAATGCGCCATCGACATATCGCTGCTCATCCGGTTTTCCAAAACACTCCGGTGAATCCGCCACCGATATTTCGGTTAGCTCATCGGGAAAATATTGCAGGATACGGTTGCAGAAAGAGTGAAACGTCGAAATATAATTGCGTGAGAAGAGCCGCCGGGTTTTCAACAGATGATCTGATACACCGATATTCCGGTTGATGGCGGCATAGATGCGCGACCTCATTTCGGCAGCGGCAAAGTCGGTGAAGGTGAGGGCCAGCATCCGCTCCAGCGGCACTTTCCGATCCACCAGCTGATGGATGACGCGTTCGGTGAGGTTGAATGTCTTGCCGGTTCCGGCTCCGGCTTCGAGGATCAGGAAGCCATTGTGCCGGCAGATGTCCCGGGTGATTTCGGCCGGACTTTTTCCATCCGGCTTTACTCCGCTGCTATTGGGGCTATTGCCACCGGGGCCGTTGCTATTGCCACCGGGGCTGTTGCCATTGGGTTCATGGTATTTTATTCTGTCAGCTGCCATGTTCATCCTCCCAGAACGGCTCGGACAGGAAATACCGGTCCAGTTCAAGTTTCATCTCCTTTTTCCTGCGTCGTGCCACCTCGAAGTTTTTGCGTTGCTGCTGGATGCTGACTTCATACCGATTGATGTGCCTGAAATCTGACCACGGCGGATTACCGGTGAGGCTCGTATGGAACAATCCCTCGCGAATTGCTTTCACGATCCATTCGATGCGCAGCTTCTCTATCGCCTCCATGAAAGCTTTCATTTCATGAGATGGTTTGAACTGCACCTTGTCTTTTCTGCGATTTCCGTCCTTTTTGTTAAGATGCGAGTCATCGATCAGCTCTGCCGAACCCAGTGAAAAATCGCATCCTGCATCCTTGCGTTTCCCATTTATCGGGAGAATATAGTAGCCCGTCACAAACTCCGTGATCCCGTTTTCAATTAAATAGATCGCATAAAGGGGGAGCTGATAGCTGTTGCCCTTGACAATGCTGCTGTATTTCTTTATTCCGGATTTGCCCGACTTGTAATCGTAAATCAATGCTTTCCTGCCATCAGCGGTAAGATCAATTCGGTCGATTTTTCCACGAAAGCTAACCGGCACACCGTCCAGCTCCTTATCAAATGACCACTTGTGCTCCATGGAGTAGCCCGATTCGGGAGAGAATACGGCGGGACGTGCATCATCCATCTCCAGAATAAATGTGGCTGCACCCGCAATTTCATTTTCAAGGAACCATCGGGTCACCCGTTCAAGATTTTGCTCCAGGATTCCGGGGAAGGGGCTCTCGGGGTTACCGAGCTGATGACGATAGACTTCGACGAGTCGGCGTCGGATGCGGTTCATTCGCCGTACCGCTGCATCCTCGTCGTCGGCCGGCCATACCGGTGCACCCTCCTGCTCCGTTTCGGAGTAAAATTCTTCCAGTATGTGATGCAGCAGACTGCCCTTGATGTTGGATTCGGCATCATCCTGATACTCATGGAGCGGCTCCAGGCGAAGCACATACTTGAAAAAATACTCGTGTGGGGAGGTAGCGAATGTATCCAGCCGGCTGATACTCATCCTCATTCTGCCATCCGGATATTGCTGCTCGATCCAGGCCCCGGTGACATCGCTATCCAGAACACCATCATAGCGGCCCATACTGAATTTATTTTGACGCGCTTTTTCGACAGCTGATGCCAGCTTCCATGGATAGAGACGGCCCCTTTGACTCTTTGACAAGTCCGGATGTACAGGATCTCTGAAAGCAGCATCCGGCAACACTTTCATTGACGCGTTTTTATATTTTATAATGCGCGTCATTTCCAAAATCTGTGTTATTTTCTGCGCTGCAATACGACCTGTTTCATGGTGACTCATCAGCCATTTTTCTGCAGATATTGGCCATGATTTAAACTCTTCCTCTTTTTTTTCTCCTATTAGCTCAAGCCAGATCGGAGATGGCATCACATGCTTCTGGGCAACCAGACTGGGTCTGCTTAAATAACGCGGTTTTTCGGAGGCAAGCAAGCGATCAAGCTGCATCCTGGCCAGCAGATAATTTTCGGAACCATCTTTATTTGTCATAGTTTTCAGCGCCTGCTCATAACGGAACTGCAGAAAATCGGGTTTGTCCGGTCGCGGGAATCCATCCTCATGAAGTCCCATAACAAAGACAATTTTGTCATGTACATCCGGCAGATGACGAATTTCGGTGAGCAGCACGCCGCCAGGCCGTTCCTGCGGTCGCTCACGCGTCTCCTTCAAACGCAGCTCCAGCAGCCTGAAAAACTCACGACACCCGATCCTTCGACTCAATCCCAATCGTGACTGCGCACTTGTCAGCTTATCAAGTATAATCTCTATTAATTCACGGGCTTCATTCGCTTCCCGGCTCATAAGGTCTTTTTGCAATCCCAGCAGGCTCTTTGTCCAATCCACCCAAGCCTTCAGGGTCTGTTTTTCCGGTGTATGGTATAATTTGCGTAATGCATCCAGATGATCGATTACCGTGGCATAGAAATCTCGGTTTCGCTGCTGATTGTCACGCCGCCGCGTCTCTTTTTCCGGATCATCCTCAAAATGGATGCGATCCAGCAACCAGACAAAAACACGGTTCATCCCCTCAGCGGCTTCATCCAGTGTCCGGAAGTTGTATTCCCTGCAAAACTGTGAGAAATGACGGATGTTCGGGGCCTTCTGTTCATCGTGATCCGGCAACTCCGGCAACATAAGCCGGTTATCCGCAAACACACGGAACACATCATCAATCTGAAAGTCATTTAGATTTAGTTTTAGATAGGTCAGCAGCCGGCGAATGAAGGGGTGGCTGATGAGAGACGGTCCACGGCTGGTGTACAGAGGAATACCAAAGCGTTCGGAGGCGGATGCCACCATGGGCTCGTAAAGCGAAAGGTCGCCCGTCAGAATTACAAAATCATCGAAATTCAAATTGGAAGAGGCATTTATCGACGGTTTCTGAGTGCCGTTTTTCTTTGTCATGAAAGCAATGATCTGGCGAGCGGCCTGCTCCAGTTCTTCCCTGGGATGGTGAAAAGACTGGAGGTGCAAATCTGTTGTAGACAGTCCGTTATCCTGCCGATCATCAAACCGGATGGATACCAACTCAGAGCCGGACATAAGTTCCAGAGCGTGCTCGTGCACCGGATCCAATTCATCCACAAGAAACAGAATGACTTTTTTATGACGCAACAGCGCTTTATTGCAGTGCGACATTTTTCCGGGCAGATGCTCACGGTCTACCCATTTTTTTTCGGCCATCCGGCGCTCATAGTCACACAGCAGTTCGGCCAGCACATGGCGTTCGTCCGGGGAGCCGGCAAGTTCGGCCAGCAGATCACCCGGTCTCTTATGCTCCCGGTACAGATTGCCGATGATGTTGGAAATGGCGGTGACCGACCTGATGCTGGCAAAACGGCGATATTCCGGTTTGCCATGATTTGAAAGCCACTGCTCAAGCCAGAGGGTTCGTTCTTCGGGCGAAATGACCAGTGCCGGCAGATCCATATCATCCAGGCTGTGCATGGACAGCTCTTCCAGAAAGGAAGCCAGCGTACTGATTTCAGGTGCAAATCCTCCGCATTTCCGCTGCCATTTTCTAAGTACCTCCCGCTCCATCAGCAGATTATTCACCAGAATGAGGGCTTCACCGGCTTCCACAACAGCTGAAATATCGCCAGCACCATAACCTGAATCCCTGCGGATATCACGATGATCGGCCTTTGCACCAGAGGCATCATATCCATCAGCTTCCTCAACAAGGAACTGCCAAAGTTCGGATGGCTTGCGGCTGATGCGTTCTCTTAGCGGCATAATCAGTGGTGTCTTTTTGGGAACCTTGTAAAAAAATTCGAATATCGAAATCAGTCCCCGAAGGTTACCAAAATAGGTGTAGATTTAAAACGTCAAAATGCATATTTAAAAGTATGTATTTTAGGCATAGAGGCGTTATTTTCTTAGATTTCAGAATCCACCGGACCTGACCGTCAATAACCCGTAGAATCTGACCGTCAATTGTCTGGATGTGTCCATAATGTAACCCTGACCCGGTCGCAACTTTCAAATAATATCAAACTTGCATGACGACAAACCGGGTCTGCAAACGAATCTGAGGTTTCGATGCCCAAGCCTGTTCAAAAAGAGGAAATAGTCTCTCTGCTGGAGGAGATTGGAACTTTGATGCGTCTTGCCGGCGAGAATGATTTTCGCGCCATAGCTTTCGATCGGGCCGCCCGCACCATAGAAAGTCTGGATGATGATATTAACAAATATATTGATGATCATACACTGACGGATCTGAAAGGGATCGGAAAGTCCATTGCCAATGATGTGTATGAATATGCGGAAACCGGTTCGGTTCCGGTACTGGAAAAACTGCGGGACCAGGTGCCGGACGCACTCATTGCCTGGCTGGGAATTTCGGGCATGGGTCCGAAAAAAATCTACAAGATCCACAAGGCACTGGACATCACCGAACTATCGGAACTCAAAGAGAAATGCCGCGATGGCTCGGTTGCTTCGCTGGCCGGGATGGGTGAAAAAACAGCCGAGAAGATTCTCAAGTCCATCGCCTGGATGGAGGAGTTTTCTGCCCGTTGCCACATCGACGAAGCAACAGCGGTGGCAGAACTGTTTCTTGAGAAAATGAAGAATGCGGATGGTGTCAAGGAAATTTCAGTGGCCGGGTCACTTCGACGTGCCTTGGAGACCATTGGCGACATCGATCTCCTGATTGCGGCGGATGGGAAAGACGCGGCATCGCTGATGGAGCGGTTCACTGGTCTTGACGGTGTGATGGAGGTGCTTGGCCAGGGCGAAACAAAGAGCTCGGTCCGCACGGATGAAGGGCGCCAGGTTGACCTGCGGATTGTGAGTCCGGCCCATTACCCCGCCGCCCTGATGTATTTTACCGGCAGCAAGGAGCACAATGTGGCCATGCGAAGTCTTGCAAGGGGAAAAAATATGCAGCTCAACGAATACGGACTGTTTCACCAGACCGATGACAAGAAGGCCGATTTTGATCGTCCGCTCCCGACTCAATCCGAAAACTACATCTACCGGCATCTGGGCCTGGGCTTTATCCCTCCCGAACTGCGCGAGGATTATGGAGAGTTTGATCTTGCCGCCGATGGCAAGGTCCCCGAACTTGTGGAGCTGTCAGATATGCGCGGAATTCTGCACGTCCATTCCACCTGGAGCGATGGGAAAAAATCCATCCGAGAAATGGCCGAAGCCTGTATTGAACGAGGCTACGAATATCTCGGCCTTACTGACCACTCGCAAAGTGCCGCCTACGCCGGGGGTTTGTCCATCGAACGTGTAAAACAGCAGTGGGAGGAGATAGACGCCCTCAACCGGGAATATGCAGATAAGGGCATTGATTTCACCATTATCAAAGGCATTGAATCGGATATCCTGGCAGATGGCCGGCTCGACTATCCCGACGACCTGCTCGCCGAATTCGACCTGGTGATCGGCAGCGTACACTCCGGACTGGATCATCCGCCGGAAAAAATGCTGAACCGACTGATGGAAGCGGCCGCGCATCCTCAAGTTCATGTGGTCGGTCATCCGACCGGACGCCTGCTGCTCCGGCGCGATGGCAACAAGGCAGACCTGAACCGGTTGATCGAGCACGCCTCAAAGCACAAAACGGCTATCGAAATCAACGCCAATCCTCGCAGGCTGGATCTGGACTGGCGATACGGGCGCAAGGCCCGCGAATGCGGTCTGATGAGCGCCGTTTGTCCGGACGCTCACGACATCAAAGGCCTGGATCACATGCGCTACGGCATTGGCATCGCACGAAAATCGGGTTTCACGGCCGGACATATCCTCAATGCCAAAACTTTGGCCGATTTGAAAAAGTGGCTTGGCAAATAACCCCTCAGCCGGAACGAAAATAACATGAATGCATCCAGGACTCCCAATACATCCTCTGCATCCAGGACATCCTCACCACATCTCAATCCTCATGATGAAAACGGTCCGTTCAAAAAAATCGAACATATCGGCATAGCTGTTCAACATCTTGACGAGGCGGTTTCACGGTACGAGCAGACTATGGGATACCCATGCCACAAGCGTGAAGTTGTAGAAAGTGAGGGAGTGGAGACCGCTTTTATCCGGGCCGGCGAGAGCAAGATCGAGCTTCTTGCCGCCACACGGCCCGATTCACCGATCACCCGGTTTCTGGAAAAACGCGGTGAGGGCGTGCATCATGTGGCGTTCGGTGTGGATGACATCCGCAGGGAGATGGAGCGATGCCGCTCGCTGGGGTACACGCTGCTGAGTGAAACACCCAAACCTGGTGCTGACAACAAACTGGTGGTGTTTTTGCATCCGAAAGAACACCACGGGGTACTGATCGAGCTGTGTCAGCCCATCGAATAACTGCCTGGCAGCGAATAAACTGCTTTTCCCGGGGTCGGTCTCTTGAGAAACCGACCCCTTCCCACCGGATCACTCCTCATACATCTCGTAATGCATCTCACCGGCACGAATCGGGAACGGCATCCGGTTCTGCGGGGGCGGCAGCGGACATGTCGTGTGGGGGTTGATCGCGCAGGGCGGGTTGTAGGAAACGTTGAAATCGACGATCGCCGGTACTCCCGGAGCAGGACGGTCAATGTAAAGAAATCGTCCGCCTGGATAGGTCTCGTTGCCGGAGGTCGCATCAGCAAAGGGAATGAAAAGCCTGTCACCGGTGCCCAACGCCAGAATATTCACCTCATGGCCATCCACCGAAAAGGTGAGTGTGCCGGCCACGTCCCACTCAATCATCTGGCCCAGCACATTTTCGATCATCATGGTTGCCCCCTCCTCTTTGGGAGTAAAATCTGCTTCAACACGCCAGTTTTTATCTATTTCATAGCGGTCGATGCCGTCAAAGTTGCGCAAGTGGGGACTGTTATCATCAAACAGCCTGATTCCGATTTTCTCTTCCCGTCGCACCACGAACCAGGTAAGCGAGCGGCAGGTCAGTTCGCGTGTCATTTCCGGTGTGGATATCACATTGTCACGCATCCGGTTGCCTCGCTCATCACGTATTTCGATATTTCCGACCACTCTCATAAATACGGTATCCTGTCTCACTTCGAAAATCCCGGCAAGTTCGGGGATCGAACCCTCCGGAAAGCGAATACGCGCATGCCTGCCGCTACCGAATGATTGCTCGCCCTCATCCAGCCAGTACAAACCCGCAAGTCGCAGCCATCCGCGGTCGTCATACAGTCTTTCAATGCGGTTTTCATGCCAACTCTCCACAAATTCGTAGTATTCTCGTTCGGCTTCGGTGGTATCACTGGCGGGGATGCCATGGGCGATACCCACGGTGGAGAGAAGTAGAATCGGCGTCAGTACTGCGACCTGAATCAGATGAAGTTTCACAGATATTTCTTTATCAATTGGTATTGTGAGGCGCCATCGCCGCTCGTGCATACGAACGTTGGAAAGATACAATTTTGCGGAATAAAAATGATGTTGAAACCGATTCCGGAAAGGTCAAAAAATCTTCCAATCCATTCCACGCTGCGCCGCCGTTTTCTTCACTTGCAGAAATAAAAAAAAACGGAATCCTGCTCAGCTGTTCTAAATTATCCATTTACTATTGAATTATCGGGATCTTGCAATTGTTATCAATTTATGCAGTTGCAGTACTGGAGGTCTAAATAACCTAGGTATTTACATCAAACCATAACAAACCTAACTTGCTATGAATAATATGTCATCAGGCAGACAGTCTCTGGACAATGTCCCGACAGATGAAAATAGAGATATCGCACTATTGCTGCTCCGCATTGGTGTCGGGGTCATTTTCATCGTAGCCGGATGGGGAAAATTAACCGGTATTGAGGGTGTACAGGATTTTTTTGGTAATATCGGCATCCCGCTTCCCGGCCTAATGGCCTGGATTGTCGCTATCGTTGAATTTGCCGGAGGTATCATGGTTCTTGTGGGCGCCTATATCAGAGTACCTGCGATACTACTCGCCATCATCATGGTTGTGGCTATCATCACGACAAAATTTGGCCAGGAGTTTTCAGCATACCGACTCGACTTGATGTTGCTCCTCGTCAGTGCAGCTCTTGCATTCATGGGATCCGGCAAGTATTCTGTGGATGACTTAATAGCCAATATGCGAGATTCCTGACGTTGTTGATCAGCTAAATCTGTTCTGACTTTTTTACATTTTGTTGACCCAAAGCGGGATGCGGCTTCGGCTGCATCCCGTTCTCCTTTTTATGGACCCTCTTACACACGGACTTACCGGTGCTGCCGCCGCACAAACTCTTGCCGACACAAAGAAACACCGGCCTGCAGCCATCACTGCTTTTATTGCTGCGCTGCTGCCCGATGTGGAAACCTTCATTCATCACCCTTCTGATCCGCTTTTCAACATTGAAATCCACCGGCAGTTCACCCATGCCCTTGTTTTCATACCGGTGGGTGCACTTATTACCGCCTCCCTTTTATGGTGGTTCATGCGCCGCCGGCTGAGCTACCGCGAACTCTTTCTGTTCAGTCTGATCGGCTTTGCCACACACGGACTCCTGGACGCTGTTACCAGTTATGGAACCGAACTGCTCTGGCCTTTTTCCGATGTCCGTTTTGCCTGGAACCTGATTCCCATTGTGGATCCGTTGCTCACCATTGTCATGGCTACACTGGCCGGGGCCGGCTTCTACTACCGTAAAAGATTTTTCGGATGGATATTCTTCGGGTGGCTCGCCATATACCTGCTCGTCGGATTTACGCAACGTGAACGCGGAAGATCCGGCATCGAACATCTCGCAGCACAGCGCGGGCACTCCATAGAACGCCTGGTCGTCAAGCCCACCATCGGTAACCTTATCCTCTGGCGCAGCACCTACATCCATAATGATACCGTCCATGTGGATGCGGTCCGCTCCGGAATCTTCAAGACACAGTATATATATCCGGGCGATTCAGTACCACTGATCACCCCCGAACAGGATTTCGCCGCTTGGAAGGGAACTACGCTTTACACTGACCTGCAGCGGTTTCAGCGATTTTCCGACGGATACCTGATCCGACACCCCGAAAAAGATGACATTATAGGTGATGCTCGCTACTCCATGATTCCCAACGCCCTCACACCATTGTGGGGAATTCGTGCCGATACCACCCGCCCCCATCGTCACGTGCCGTTTATCAACTTTCGCGATGCCGGTCCGGAAGTCCGTGATCTATTTTGGAGACAGCTCACCGGGGAAAAAATTCGCTGAAGCATTAAAATCTGTTTGGCAAACAGATAAAATGCGTCGCATCCGGTGTTTCCATACCAACCTATTGATCTTTAAATTATTTTGTAACAAATCGGTCTTTGAAAAATCATTAATAATAATGAACTTGTGATGGATAACGCAGCACGGCATTTGATTGCAATTTGATAGCAGTTGTCTCTTTTTCGTTACCTGATTTGGATTCCTTAACGCCGGTTACGTATGAAAATCAACGTACATGCTCATGTATTCAATTTCCCATCTATTCTGACCAAAGAGACCATCCTGTTATTGTCGCACCGGCTTTCCGGAAAAAATCTGCCGGAGCCACTGCG
>SLLP01000178.1 GCA_007133995.1 Balneolales bacterium | reverse complement strand
TACATAGGATGCTGCAGCACGCGAATATCCCGGAAGGTCACATCAATAAACCGGTTGGCCCGGAACACCCGCTCCAGACGCTCCAGGTACTCTTCCTTGCTGAAACGCAGGTATTCCACCTGATTCTCGTAAGGGGAACTTTCATCGGCCTCCTGGATCATGCGTCCAACCACGATCAGCGCCTGGTCGCTGAACACCTTGCGGATGAAATCGATGTCCTTGGTGTTGTAGGCGGTGCGGAACTCCTCGGTGAAATCCAGGATGTGGCGGCGGCGGTCGCGGTCGATGCGGTCGGTGCCTTCGCGCATGATGCGTCCGTAATGATGCTGCGGCAGGGCAATGCGGATGCCGGACAGGTTGCCCGAGGGTTTGAAGAACAGGACCACTTCTTCGTAGACCTCCTCGCCCTCCTCATCAATGAGCTGCAGCGGAATGTCGCGCATCTCGTAGTTGCCGTCGTCGGTGCGGATCAGCTTCAGGAACAGGTGGTCCTGCGGCACGTACATGGGTGCCGTCTGCCAGAGTCGTTCCAGCTCGTAGGCGAAATGCCCGCTGACCCCGGCATCGCCCGGATCCGGAAGGCGTTCTTCCGTGAAGGCGGAATTGACTTCATTGAGCAGCTCGGAGGCACGGTTTTCGATGGTCCGGCGCAACTCGTCCTGCTCGAAATCGGTGATATAGACCTGGATGTCGCCAGGAATCGCGTGAGCGGATGTGGATGTGGATGTGGAGGCGGATGTGGAGGCGGATTCGGATACGCTTGTAAATGCAAATGCGAATGCGCTTGCAAACATCAGGAGGACGGGAAGCAGTACCAGGCGCAAAAGCCGTTGCCGAATATGCGGCCTCAGGCGCCAATCGCGCCTTGCCCCGCGGCTTTGTGTGCTTCGGGTCAAATGGACTGGGTTGGTAACTGACATGAATAAAGGCATTTGTGAATAGCGTTTCATAGGGTCCGTTTGCGGGTGTCAAGGTTCAATCCACACGGAACCAAGCCCGCGGAATTCATCGGCCAGATTGATCACGCGCCTGCCGCTGTGCAATTCGGTGCGGCGTCCATGCTGCACGGGGGTGAGGAAGGCCACCACCTGGTAGGTCTCCGGATCAATGATGGCCACAAAGCTGTTGGCCTGGCTTTGCACGGCGGTGCTGTTTCCGTAGCGGATGTCCAAACCGCGCGCATGGGTCTGCAGGGAGCGCAGGATTTCGCCGGAGTCTTTTTCACGCGATATCTGCTGCAGATAGGCCCGCTTGCCGGGCGGCAGGTCCAGGGTCCTCCATCGGAAGTGACCAATTTCCGGATCGTTGCCGGCACGGTCCGGCAGGGAGCGGTCACGCACGGACTCGTCCCGCCCTGCGCGGACATCCTCCCCGGGACGCCGAGTGTCAGCGCGGGCCGCCGGTCGCGTATCCGCAGGTGACGGCGGATGCTCTTCCCCAAAGGCCCGTACCGTTTCCAGCCCCGTCGGCGTCACTTTTTTCACCACTTGCAAATCCGGGTTCCGGTTGAGGGTCAGCGTGACGGTCGGCGGTGGATCGAGCTGGCGGAAAGTGTGGGCCGGATGCATTTCCCGGGAGTAGGAGCCATCCCCGAAATTCCATTGCAGATGGCTGATACTGATGTTTTCGATGCGGCTGGTGAAGCGCCAGGATTTTCCGGTGATGTTGTGTGCGGTGAAATCGATGATCATCACCGGCGTGAAATCGATCGATATGTTTCGCCGGTAGAAAGGTCCGATTTCCGAAGCCAGCACCTGCCAGTCACGGTTGGACCGCGTCTCTTCCAGGGCGGGACGGAAGACGAGCGTGAACGATTCCACCGGACGGCTGGGCAGGCGTTCCAGGTACAATTCAGTCGATCCGCTGACGGTTTGGCGGGTACCGTATCCCGCGATGTCAAAACCGATATCGAGCGTTGTGACGGGCCGGTTGCCTATGGTCAGTTCCAGCGGGATGCTCATTTCCAGGACATTTCCGGGCATTAGACCACCCGAGGGCTGCCCGGTCCGGATGCATATGCGGTCGGCCCAGCGATCCAGTATTCTGCGGTAGTACTGGCGCGCCTCGATGCTTCGGCCGGCTTCGTCGGTCAGATAGATCGGCTCGGGGAAGTAGTAGGTGTTCAGGAAGGCGCGGTAATACCATGGGATGGCCAGGTTGAGGCCGTCCTCCCGCTCGATTTCGGCGGCCTGTTCGGCGAGAGCGATCTGCCGGTCACGCTCGGTTTCAAGTGAGTGTCGATAATCGTTGTGGTGGATGTAGGCCAGTGCCCGGAATGTGCCGTCGGGGCGCTCGGTGACGATGTGATCGAGTCCGCGAAGTTCCATACGGCTGATGGTACGGCTCGCACTGCGGTAAAAGGTGCTGAACTCCTCGTTGTCCTCGGTGATATCGTAGGTCTGGTCGGCGACCACGACGGTGACGATGCGACCGATCAGGTCAGACCGCGCCAGGCTGACGGCCTCGGACCGGCTTTCGGACACGGCTTCGCCCCAGTGGTAGTCGCCGCTCATTTTGATATCGTATTCGGTGGGCTGGGCACGAATCGACTGGGCTGAAACAACAAGTGTAATGATGATGATCAAGCGGATCATGGCGCTTTGAATGATTTTGGGTCCTCCCGGCACATATACGCAATAAATACGCAAACTTCTTGTATTGTTTTAATGTAAAATAATCGAAACGAACACTTCTTCAAAAAAAGTTGAATTGAAATAGTCTGATTTTTAATGATCTGAAGAGTGGGTTAGCCTAAAGTGGAACGGTTAGGAGGATTGGTAAAGTCCCAAATAAAAGTTAAGGGTTGTTAATCCTTAATACAGCGCACGGAGTAGCCTTGCGCCCGGTTGAAGCTGTCCAAGTAGGCACTACCGCTAGAGAAGTGCAGGAACCGTGCATGGTTGCCAGTCACTGAACTTGACCAATAATAGCCACGTGAGCCGACACTTAAGATCGAACCACTACTGCCTCCGCGGAGACCCGCCATAGGCAACTTAAGTGGAGAGGCAAATGCCCCTGAGGCATTGTTTCGAGTCCGAAATCTGCTGGCCCAGCTTTGCCGTTCATCTTCCCATTCTACATCGGAAGGTAGTCGAAAACCGGGCGGACAGGGGTTGTTGATACCGTCTACCCCCCACCAGAGATTGTTTTTTTGAGGATTGCGCCAGTCGTTTGTGCGAATATGTGCAATGATAAAGTCTCTATGTCCTGGTTGATTTCTCGTGCTCAGCGTGCTGGTCGTTGCTGAATTTCGCAACTGATGTCCGTCAGCCGCACGTCCCCACTGATACAGATCGCCATAAGAATGAGCGTCAGTACTTCTTCTTGCCGCACGCGATGCTCCTAGATTGCGGTCCATCCACACCCGACCAGTTTTAGGGTTGGTCACTTCGACTACCTCAGTTTTAGTTTCTTTTTCCCAGTCCCAAGGAGTCCCCTCGGTTAGTGCAACATAATGCTCATGTGTCTGTTCTTTAATTATTTCTAGCGTCTCCTCAACAGGTATATGCCCCGGAGCTTCCACATGCAAGGTATAGGTGCCCACTTTCAGCTCTCGAAGCACGTTGACCCCCTGCCAGTTTGTGACGGTTTCTCCGTTTTCATCAAGTAACGATACCCGGGCATTGCTGGGCGAGACCGAAAACTGCAGCGAACCGGTGTAGGCCTCAAGATTGATGTTTCGTTCCAGGCGCTCATTACGGACAATTTCAATGGACTCACTGTACGGTGCGTAGCCCTGTTTTTGCACATCAAGCCGGTATCTGCCCGGGGCCAGCTCCACAAGATGCTGCCCACTGTAATCCTGCCGGTTCAACTCAACTGTGGCATCGGAAGGTATAAGCTTCAATACCAGTTCCCCAACATTACGCTCTATCGTGACGCTTTTCTCCAAACGCTCATTCAAAACGATTTCAATGACACTATTGTAGGATTCATAACCTTGCTTTTGGACCGTCAGTTGGTATATGCCGGGTGTTAACTCAATCAGATTCTCACCGCTGTAGACCTCTCCGTTTAATGTAAGCATGGCATCCGAAGGCGTGACATCCATGGCCAGCTCGCCAATATTGCGTTGCAGGTCAAGCGTAAAACGATTGTCCCCTTCCTCGCTGACCTCAAGGGTTTTGTTGCGGGTTACATAACCCGTGCTACTCACAGACAGGACATAAGTGCCCGGATACAAAAACAGCCCCAACCCACCGCCGCGATCTATTTGCCCGCGCTCAGTGCCATCGATCACTACTCGTGCGCCCGTCACATTGGACAAAATGTTCACCGGTACAATGTCTATTTCTTCCATCTCGTAACTGAACAGAATATTCTCCGGGCTGACGGTCACGGCGTCTTCGATGATCCGGAATCCCTCGCGCTCCAACCGTACCTGATGGGTGCCCGGGCCAAGTTGCACCGTCTGGTTGGCCTCGGTAAGCTGATCGTCCAAATACAGTGTTGCATCACCCGGCTCAACATTGAAGATCACAGAAATCAGATCGGGCGCGCGCTCTTCGGGTTCGATTTCATAGTAGAGCACGTCGCGCGCCTGCGGAGCGGCCACGCGGAACCGCCCGGTGATGAACCCCGGGACATTGACCTGCAGGATCTGTGTGAATGGCTCGATAATCAGGATGTAGCGGCCCCGGGCCGGCTCGCTGCGCTGATCCACGATACCGCCCATATTCGACTCGAAAATCAGATTGGTCAACGACGATT
>SLLP01000255.1 GCA_007133995.1 Balneolales bacterium | reverse complement strand
CGGAATGTTTCCTTGTAGTTGTCATTAAGTTCAAATCCGGCAATTTTAAGATCCCACCCATCGAAATTATTTCCGTTGAAGAGATCCACCCACTGTTCCCGGTGGATTTCGGGGTTTCCGCAGCCGGAACAGAGAACGACAAGTGCCATGACTGGCAGTGACGGGATAAGCCGTGGTCGGACAAGCGGTGATGGGATAAGCCGCGAAGAGAAAAACCGTATCAGGACAACTAATGACGGGACTATCCGTGACGGGACAAGCAGTAAAGAGAAAAACCGTATCGGGACAAGTGATGACAGGATAATCCGTGCCGGAATAATCGGTAAGAGCCGGTATTTTTTCATTTTTTGCACCTTTTCTTTTTCAGTTTCTGTTGCGGCTTTTATTGTGGATTCAATTTTGGTTTCTATTGTGGTTTCTGTTGCGACTTCATTTTCGGCTTCAATTTCGGCCGGACGGTTCACAGCCATTTTTGATGGTTGGTTTCAGGGAATTGGATCGCTGGAGTTATCCTCAAAAAATTGTCATTTGGAAAAATGGTAATCCGGGGATCCTGTCACTTCCCAAGATATCGTTTTTCGGGAAAAATGTGACAACGAGTATGATGCGCCAAAGCTGATGGATGCGATCAGCTCAAAAGGCGGGTTCCATCACCGATATTTGCAATGTACACTCCTGGTGAGGTACCCATGCGCTCATGGTAGTATTGCGTGATTTCTTCGACAACCTGTTCTGCCCGATCCTGAATGACCAGATTTATGGTACAGCCGCCAAAGCCCCCTCCCATCATCCGGGACCCAAGCACTCCCTCCTGTTTTTCCGCGGCTTCCACGAGAAGATCCAGCTCCGGACAACTAACCTCGTAGTCGTCGCGCAGGCCATAATGTGATTGATACATTCGCTTGCCGAATGAAACAAAATCATTTTTTGACAGATCTTCACAACCCATCTGAACCCGCCTGTTCTCTTCCAGCACATAGCGGCAACGCCGGTACACCACCGGATCAAGATCATTCTTGTGCTCTTCGAGCAGCGAAAAAGAAACATCCCTGAGAGAATGTATGGATGGATCATGTTTGTGCAATGCGGCAGCTCCCTCTTCGCATTGCTGCCTTCTGATATTGTATTCCGATCCGGCAAGCTCTCTTCTCACATTGGTGTCGCAAAGCATAATGCGCACATCATCGCGATCAAAAGGATAAAGCTCAAAATCCAGCGACCGGCAATCGAGTTTGATTACACAGTTCTTCTTACCGTGCAGACTGGCAAATTGATCCATGATTCCGCACTGAACCCCCACAAAATGGTTCTCTGCCCTCTGCGCAATGCGCGTCATTTCCAGACGGCTGAGGCCGAGATCAAATAACTCTGACAGTCCGAATACGACACCTGACTCCAAAGCAGCGGAGGACGACATACCTGCACCGATGGGAATGTTCCCCCCGAATACGCAATCAAATCCGCCTGTGACATGACCCGCTTTCGCGAGCTGATCCACCACTCCGAGAACATAGTTTGCCCAGCCGGGATCGTTTTTTTTGTAGCTGTTCTGAACCGGGATTTCAACACAACCGGAATCCATATCCGCTGCATGAAGACGGATGAGATCCTGTTCGTTCCGCGCCATCGCCAGCACAATAATCCTGTCAATGGCAGCTGGCAGGACAAAGCCATGGTTGTAATCGGTGTGCTCCCCTATCAGGTTAACCCTGCCCGGTGACTCGATGAGCAGTGGATCTTTGCGAAACCGGCTTCGGAACGAGCGTTCGATTTTTTTTATGAGCTCCTTTCTTTCTGCCAGATTCTTTCTTTCGGTCAGATCCTTTCTTTCAGTCAGATTCATAATATCAAATAATGTTCAAATGAGCATCTGTTACCAGAATAACAGATAAAGCACGGTGAGAATCGCACAGATGCCAATGGCACCGAGGTTGAATGTCGTATCGGTGTGGAACATCCCCGTTTTATATTCAATGGCTTTGGGGTCATCTACCGATCTTTCAAACAGTGAAATGACAACGATCACGCCGCACAGCAGCACAAAAACCAAACCCATCCGGTCCAGAAACGGGAGTTCGGGGAAAAATGCCCGGAGCAATAATGTGGTGGGAAGGGTCAGGATTGCCGCCCAAACGGCAGCGTTGGCTGTGGCACGTTTCCAAAACAGGCCCATGAGAAAGATTGCAACAACTCCGGGACTCACAAATCCTGTGAACTCCTGAATAAACTGGAAAGCCTGTCCAAAGTTTTCGACCTGAGGTGCGACCAGTACTGCAAGGAATAGCGCGATAAAACTGACTGTACGTCCGGTAAGCACAAGATTTTTTTCGGAGGCCTCTTTATTAAAGTGGACTTTATAAATGTCTATGGTAAAAATGGTGGATGTGCTATTGGTCATTGATGCCAAGGATGAGGCGATAGCAGCGATGAGTGCGGCGAAAGCCAGTCCGCGTAAACCGATGGGAACGAACTCTCCGAGAAGCCAAGGATAGGCTTCGTCTGGACGCAACAGATCGGCACCAAAACCAAATGCGGCAATACCTGGAATGACTACGATCAGGGGCATCAATAACTTAAGATACCCGGCGAACATAAGTCCGTTCTGAGCTTCCTTGATGTTTTTTGCTGCCAGTGCACGCTGGATTATATATTGATTGCAACCAAAATAGCTGATATTGGCAACCCAGAGTCCGCCGATCAGCACCCCGATTCCGGGCAGTTCGTAATAAAATTCATGACCTCTCGAAAGGATCATTTCGAAATGTCCCGGTGCTTCCCGATACAGATCGAAAAAACCGGCCAAGGCTCCTTTTCCCCCACTGAAGGCGTTGAGTGCAAGCCACGTGGTGAGCAGGCCGCCACCGACAAGAAAACCAACCTGAATTACATCGGTCCATGCTACGGCTTTGAGCCCTCCATAAACAGAATAAATTGCGGCAAACAAAGCAAGTCCTACAATGCCATAAATTAATGGAAATCCAAGTATAGTTTCCATTGTAAGAGCGCCCAGGTACAGAATGGAAGTGAGATTCACAAAAATATAGACCAACAACCAAAAGATGGCCAGGATGGCTCGAACACGTTCATCGTAGCGCATGCCAAGAAATTGTGGCATACTATATATGCCCTTTTTTAAAAATATGGGCAGCATAAACTTGGCTACCAATAACAAGGTCAGCGCTCCCATCCATTCGTAACTTGCGATTGCCAGGCCTATCGCAAAACCCGAACCTGACATACCTATCATCTGTTCGGCTGAAATATTGGCAGCAATGAGCGAGGTGCCAATAGCCCACCAGGGCAGTGATTTACTGGCCAGAAAATAACCCTGAGAATCCCCGGTTTGTTTCCTTTTCGCAATATAAAGACCCAAACCGAGTATGATGAAGCAATACCCGAAAAATACAATAAAGTCGATTGTTGAAAAATACATGTAAATTATTCGGTTAAGTGAACAAGAAGCCTATATGATTTAACTGACTGATAACAATTACATACTCATTAATAACAATCACTAAGCGCATTTGGTGTACTCGAGATAAAGCTGACCTCAGGAGCAGCCACAGGACGATCTGATTTTCATAGTGGTAACGATTTCGACATTTTCTATTGGCTCATTTAATTTTTCTATAGTTTTTATCAGCTTTTTTGCGGCTATTTTCCCTACATCGTAAGCTGGTTGATGAATGGTAGTAAGTGGACACGAAATCAGTTCAGCCCTGATATCATTGGTAAATCCGACGACTGCGATATCATGCGGAACAGTCAAACCGCGTCTTAGAATTGCATCAATGGCACCAAATGCTACGGGATCGTTAACCGCGAAAACTGCTCTTGGTCTCATTTTTTGGGGCAAATCCAAAAGCCTGGTCATTGCCTTGAAGCCCCCTTCTTCTCTAAATCCGCTTTCGACAATCCATTCGTCATGAACAGCATGCATATGCTTTTTCATGGCACTCAAAAATCCATCGAGACGTTTTTTACCAATGGTCACCCTTGATGGTCCACTCAGATGAGCAATATTTTTGTATCCATGGCCGATTAAGTGCTCAGTTATTTGCATGGATGCTGACTCGTCGTTAACTCCTATGCAACTGGCTCCGATATTTTCAATGCAACGGTCAAAAAAAACCAGAGGTGGCCCTGTCCTGATCAGCTGATTGTAAAAAGAATAATCAGTTGTATCTTGCGACGTGGAAACCAGAATCCCGTCAACTCTTTTGGACCGCAAAGCATCTACTGCTTTTTTTTCGCGCTCGAAATTCTCACCCGAATTGGTAAGGAAAAGCTGATAATCCATACTGTATGTTGCTTCTTCGATTCCCATTACCACCTCCGGAAAAAAAGCATGGGATATTTGAGGGATAATGACCCCAATAGTATAGGTCTTGCTTGAAACCAGGCTTTTTGCGACATGATTGGGCGTGTAACCCATCTCACGGACTTTGTCAATAATACGTTTCCTTGTGCTTTCCTGCACATAGGACCGATTATTCACTGCACGTGACACCGTCATTGTAGACACACCCAACGCTTGCGCCACTTCTTTCAATGTCACATTCTTATCGGTTTTTCTCTTTTCACCATTCCCCATTGCATATTAACTTAAGCTATTATTGAATAAATGAAGTTTTTGCTGGAAAAACAGTTTTTAAATATGATACAGAAGCTTCATGGAATTTCATAAAAGACTGTTAACGATAACATAAAT
>SLLP01000134.1 GCA_007133995.1 Balneolales bacterium | reverse complement strand
TATTACGATATATAAATTATAATATATGTAAATTTATGGATAAAGAAAAGCTTGTTGTTTTGACAGGTGCCGGAATGAGTGCTGAAAGCGGGATCAATACGTTTCGGGATTCTGGCGGATTATGGGAAGGTTATGATGTTATGGAGGTTGCTTCTGTTGAGGGCTGGTATCGGGATCCTGAAAAAGTGCTTGAGTTTTATAATTCACGGCGCAGAGATTTGAAGGATGCGAAGCCAAACGCAGGACATGAAGCACTGGTCGAGCTTGAAAAGGAATACAACGTTGTTATAATAACACAGAATGTTGATGACTTGCATGAGCGGGCCGGATCCAGCAGAGTCATACATTTGCACGGTGAGTTGACCAAAGCAAGGCCGGTGGATTCTGACGAACCTATCTGGGATATTGGGTACAGGGATATAGGACTGGGTGATTTGGATGAAAAAGGTCGTCAATTACGTCCGCATATTGTCTGGTTTGGAGAAATGGTGCCCATGATGGAACTGGCCGCTCTGGAAGTGGCTACATGCAACAAACTGTTGATTATCGGCACATCACTGGTGGTTTATCCGGCCGCTGGTTTGGTTGATATGGTCCCTGAATATGCACCAATTTATGTGATAGACCCTGCAGAACCAGAGTATCGGTTTCAATCCAATGTGAGCTTTATTCATGAAAGTGCAGCTGTTGGTACACCCATGTTGGTGAAACAGTTGCTCGTTGCCTCATCTTGAGTTATATTTTTATGAGATGGCTTGTTTCGGTTTTGCAGATTGATAAATTCCAATAATCGTAGTTGAGCTGCACAGTGGTTAACCGAGAGATGATTATCTGGTATTTCACTTTTTAACGGATCGTTTTAACAAGGGGGAAAATGAAACAGGAAGATAAAGAAGCGCTGCTTGAGTATTTAGTGCAGTTTTCCAATATCGAAAAACGATTTCCACTCTTTCAGGGAATTCAGGATCCGGAAGCCGTAGCCGATTTTATCGGCATTGATGTCGAAAACCTCAAAAAAATTCGGAAAAGTTTTGACGATCAGGTTCGTCAGGCAGCTGAGGAAATTTTGAAGGATGCTGTCATGTTGGAAAAAACCGGCAATCTGCCTTTTAAGCCCGATGATACCATAGCAGTTATTGGTGACAGCGTAACCGATGACCGTCAAAGCTGGTTTCATATTTTCAGCAGTGTTCTGGATATGGTAGTACCCAAGGCAAGCTTTCAGTATATCGATGCCAGTATCAGTGATTCGTTATCCGCGGATGCATTGCGAAGACTGGAGCGCGATGTCGTGGCCAAGAAGCCCGATTGGGTTTTTGTTGCACTGGGAAGCCAGGATGCCATGAGGCTGCATCTTATCACTGGACGTACGCTGGTGTCACTTGCCGAATTTTGGGAGAATATAAATGCTATGGAGTCTGCCATACTGCAAAACTGTAAAAATCCACCTGTCTGGATAACACCACCGCCTGTAATTCCCGAACTGATGCAACAAATGCCGCTGCTTGACGGTATTGTTGATGAGCAGGACCTTAGAGATTTCAGGGAGGTGATAGCAGGTAAAACAGGATACATTGTTGATCCTTCCGGAAGTCGTATGGGAAATCCACCTAAAGAGTGGAACTATTTAAATGACGGATTTCGACCATCGCTTGCCGGAAACATGGAAACGGTAAGAAGCATCCTGCTGACCATGGGGGGAAATGTGGATGAATAAGTCCATTAGAACATAAGTCATGACGAATTGATTCTAATGAAATAATTTACATGTGTTACCTGATCAAAATCATCTGGCAACAATAGAATAATATCAACTAGAAAGAGATATTGAGTCTTGTAAACTCAAGCCCGATATGGGTCCTTGCAGCCAGGTTATCCCGCCCGGTAGCATGAACAGCCTGAAAAAGTACAGGGTTTAAAAATCCTATCGTGTATTTATCATCAGCGGAGCGAACTTCCACCAGTCCTGATGGTGAACTGTTTTGGTGGGTATAATTCTCATAGAAAGCATCATAATTGCCGGATCTGCTAAGTGCAAATGCATCAATAAGTCCAAAAGCAAATCCAGCCCAAGCACCTGCGCCGCTGCCATACTGCAAACCTTTAATGATATCCGAATCCTTGTTCATCAAACTTACGGCAATGCCAACAATCGCACCTGTTGCTGCGCCATAAAAAGTATCGAGGAGTATTATGGTTCCGGTTGTATTGGCTGAGCTTATGAAACCACTTACATAGTAACCGCTCCCGCCGGTGGCCCGTGACAAGTCATAGAATCCGGTCCCCAATCCTAGAATAGTGCCCAGTCCCAGACCAAATCTGAGCGGGTATTCATCGTACTCATTCTGAAGTGCAATGGTTGCTCCACCGAGCGCTGTCCCTGTCAATGCTCCATTAAATGTATTAATTGTGACGATTCGCAGTGTCTGAGCATGTGAGTGCTGAATATTGGAGAAAATGGTAATTGCAATAAGGATTGCGGCTACTGAAAAAAAAATATGTCTGTACATGGTATAACGATATAACTGTTCCGGAAGATGGTGGCAATTCAATGGACATCGGAAAATAACGTATTCTATCAGTCACCTGCAATCAGGGATCTCCCAAGGCCACCGGCAGCACTTTGCCATTCATGTATTTGTGAGCGCTCAAAGCAAAATCACCAATAAATTCAGCTATTTCATCAGACTTAAGAGGGGCTTTTACTCCGGGGAATGCCATCTGGAACATCTCTGTCTGTACAGCACCCAGACAGAGACAGTTGACAGAGATACCCTGATCTTTCAGTTCGCCTGCCATGCATTCACTCCAGACACTTAATGCACCTTTGCTGGTGCTGTATGCTGAAAGGCCGGGAAACTTGGAGCTGCCTTGGAATCCACCCATGCTCCCTATGGCCACGATGTGCGCCTGTTTTGCAAAAAAGGGAAGCAAGGCTCGCAAAAGCCTTACAGCTGAAAGCACATTCATCTCCCACATTGTATTCCAATCCTGATCGGTCAATTCATGAAATGACTTTTTGACAAGTCCGCCTGCATTGTGGATCAACGCCTGTATTTGCACGTTCTGATCCCGCACATAATCGATGATTTTCTGGAGTGATCCAGCATCCAGGAGATCACAGGCTACATAGTCAATGCGTTTGGAAGATGATTTCAGTTTTTCAAGCAGTTCCTCAGTCCTGGCCGTTGCCAGCACCTGATGCTTTTCCCCTGCGAGATATTTGGCAGTTGCAAATCCAATTCCACGGCTTGCGCCAGTAATAAGAATAATTTTTTTTGCCATATTGGTATGTTTTTATGCTTTTTATGATGTAGAGTTTATAGCTCTCCGGTGCCTGGGGAGTTATCGAAGGAGTGATGATTCGAAAGGACACCGTCATATCCAATTCGGATAGCAAAAAATGCAGGACGATGAAGCACAGTATCCGGATCGATTTCGAGATTTGTCAACAGCCCTGCTTTTCGGGTTGAAAACGATGCGCGGTGTTCATCCTGAATGGGTTCCGCAGGCGGAAGGTCAATATTTCGGGGATCCACCGGGCGCCCATGCTGCCAGAACCGGAAACAGAGATGTGGACCTGTAGCGAGTCCCGTCTGGCCAACATAGCCGATGATCTGTCCCTGTTTCACCTGTGTACCGGCCTGCATGCCTGATGCGAAACGAGACATATGCAGGTAACCGGTTTCATATACGCTGTTGTGTCGGACTCTGATGTAATTTCCATTATTCCGGTCGTATCTTGCCACGGTGATGGTACCGTCACCCACCGCACGTACAGGAGTGCCCACCGGCGCCGCATAATCGGTCCCATGATGGGGCATATTCCTTTTGAGAACGGGATGGTATCTTCGGTTCGTGAACCGTGAGCTGATGCGTGAGTAATCCAGCGGCGCTGCCATAAACTGGCGCCTCAGGGAGTTCCCGTGTTCATCAAAATACTCATCCATGCTATTTTGCATGTAATGAAATGCGTAGTAATCCTGGTTGCGGTGAGTAAATACAGCGGCTTTGATCCGGCCTATTTCAGCTACCTGACCGTCAATGAGCCGTTCCTCAAAGAGCACCTTGAAATGATCACCGGGCTGTATGCGATAAAAATCAACCTGCCACGCATAAACGTTGGCGAGGCGATTTGTCAGTTGCGGATCAACATTTATATCACGCAAAGCCTGATACAGAGAGCTGTTGATAGTGCCGCCGGCCAGACGGGTTCGAATATCAACAGGCTTGCTGTCTCTTTCGACGGATATGGAATCAAGAAGGCTGAAGCGGATGTAATCAGATGCATTTTCCTCGTAAACCGCAAAGGCGATACTTTCGTTATGTATGCTGTCCGGTGAAAAATAAATATGAAGAGGCCGGCCAGCACGCATCCTTCGCAAATCAAAAACACCGGAGGAAGCCCGGCTCAGTTCGTGGATGTCATGTGAAGACAGACCGTGCCTTCGAAGTATGATTGAAAGGGATTCATTACGCCGTATGGTATGAGTTGTCACTTCAAGACTCTTATCAATACCAAATATATTCAGCATTGGTTTTTTAGCCGGGAGTAGTACATCTCCAGTTTCAGATACTGCAATGCCTGAATCCGGATTATGGTCTGATTGTGAATTTCCGGGCCGTGTATCACATGATGCATGCGTCATGGCAAGCAGAGTCAACAGAAGAATCGTTCGGTTCATGATGAGTTGCATTTATAAAAAAAAATTATCAGTAATTAGCAATTATTTTACCCTTTTTC
>SLLP01000106.1 GCA_007133995.1 Balneolales bacterium | reverse complement strand
TTCCCTGACCTGCACCGTCCCCTCTTCCGGTACCAAGGCCTGTTCCTTCTCTGTGTATTTCTGACGGGGTATCACTTTTTACTGTTTCCGTCTTATCGGCTCTTTCTATTTCATTTATCTCCAGATCGACGCCAAGCCCGTCACCGCCCCCGGTGCCAAGTCCACGCCCCCTATCCGAGGGCGCTTCTTTTCTGTAATGCTCTTGGATGGCATCACTGCCGTCATGAAGCCAGCCGAACGGAGCCATGAATGTCAAGGCTCCAGCATACATAATGCCCGCCACGACAAGTGCCGCAATGAGCTCTTTCGGCACACTGAATCTCGCCGCGCCTGCTCTGGACTCCTCCAGCTCACGTTGTGCCTGCCGCTTTGATCTCCGATCCCGCAGATAACACATGAAAGTCTTCCAGTTATAAACAAACAAATGAAGAATGGCGAGCACCAGGATGAAAAGGGCCGATACCTGATGCATTGATGCCCATTGATCCTTGCTTAAAGCGAGTACCGTCCAGCCGATTCTATCCGCCACACTGCATGGCGGCGCGATGTACATTACAATACCTGATATTGCAAGTCCCAAAAAGGAGAATGCCATCAACATGGATACAAACCCACGAGTATGAAATGGTTTTTTACTTACTTTCATAATAATGTTATGGATACACCGGTTAAAGAACCGGTCGGGTTAATGATAGAATGTTGTTTAGTTTTATACGATTGGAAACCACAAGAGTTCGCCTCGCTACACGTACGAGCGTCCACTCACATTCGCATGAATCCAATATCTTTAAACCGGCATCCCATTGACCACACTCGCATCCGCTCATAAGCGAAAACATCCAATGGACACCAATGAACATCCACCAAAATTTCATCAGCAAGAAATTGGTGTCACATGCTGCAATGCAACGGTCACCGGTTTATTCGAAATGCTTTTCTGTAAACCTGAAGATCACGGTCACTGAAAAGCACCATTCTGATAAGTGCTACATGTGACAGATCCGAAATTACTGAATGGATGGCATCGGCTGTAACCTCGGCTGCTTCCTCCAGCGGATATCCAAAGGCTCCCGTAGAGATTGCCGGAAAGCCGACAGAGGAAAGTCTGACTGATTCTGCAAGTTTCAGGGCATTCCAGTAACAGCTGGCCAGCAATTGATCCGACGGCTTGTCAATGTTGTACACCGGACCGAGGCAGTGGATGATTTTCTTATTGGGAAGTCCAAAGCCCGGTGACATGACCGCTTCACCCGGCTTTATGGGCGCCATGGGTCGGCAAGCTTCCTCCAGTTCGGGTCCGGCCGCCCGGTGGATAGCTCCAGCCACTCCTCCGCCGGTTCTGAGTTCCGCATTGGCGGCGTTGACAACAGCATCCAGATCGGCCTGCTGCGTGATATCACCCTGTGTGCATTCAACTTTTACGTTTCCCTCCATGTTTTCCTCCAATATTGTCAAAGTATGAAAGGTTGCCAGCAAAAAAGTCCTATCTTAAATATGAGACAGATTATGTAGAAAAACAATGTTATTAGAATGAATCAGGAAAATCAATCCAGCTACCCCATCGTAACACTGGCAAAAGGAAAAGACAGACGTATCCGCCACGGACATCTTTGGATTTTCAGCAATGAGCTGTTGCCACTGCAGAATCGTCCGGATCCGGGCGAAATAGTAAGTGTCTACAATGCAGAAAACAAATATATCGGCACCGGTTTTTATCATCCCAATTCGCTTATCGCCGTACGCCTGCTTACGCGCAAACCTGCCGTGATCGATCGCGCTTTTTTCGAGAACCGTCTCAAACAGGCTATCGGCTACAGGAATAATCTCAGGACCGAAACCAATGCCATTCGTCTTGTGTATGCCGAGAGCGACGGACTCCCGGGACTCGTCGTTGACCAGTATGGCGACGGCATTGTGTTGCAGATACTCAGCGCCGGCATGGAGAAACATCGAAATACCGTCATTGAGATCCTCTCCGATCTGCTTGCCCCTGGTTTCATTATTCTTCGCAATGATCACCTGATGCGTGAAAGAGAGAGTTTATCGCAAAAAAAGGAGATCCTCGCCGGCAAGGAAGCCGATATACCGGTAACCATCACCGAAAATTCGGTATCCTACCAGATTGATCCCCTTGAGGGACAAAAGACCGGATTTTATATTGATCAGCGGGATAACCGGCTGCTGTTTCGCCGGTTTATTAACAAGGATAACCGGGTACTCGATGCATTTTGTCACTTCGGGGGGTTCGCCATCCATGCTGCCCTGGCGGGTGCCGGAGAGGTACTGGCTGTGGATGACTCCGATAAGGTGCTGGAGGCCACCCGCCGGAATATCCAATTGAACAACCTGGAGGATATCATTTCCACCTGCAAGGCGGATCTCATGAAACTGCTGCCCCGGATGGCGGAGGAAAAAAAGATCTTCAACGCCATCAACCTGGATCCACCCAATTTTGCCACAAACCGAAAATCGGTCGGACCGGCGCTGCGCGGATACCGAAAAATTCACCGGGCTGCACTGGAGATGCTGAAGCCCGGAGGCATTCTCGCCTCCTCCTCCTGTTCACATCACATCACGGAAGATGCGTTTCTTGAATCCGTGCAGCGAGCCTGTCATGACAGTGGCCGGCGTGTGCAACTACTCTACCGGGGTGGCCATCCACAAGATCATCCGATCCTGCCTGAAATGCCTGAAACCGGGTACCTTAAATTTTTTATCTTCCGGGTGATTGAGATAAACTGACGATTTGTTGAGATCAATTGACTGATTCACTAATTGACTGATCTACGAATTGACTGACTTGTTCATTATCCGCCAGAATGCCATGCTCTTCCGTCGACCGCTTCCTGTACAAATCATTATTGCGGTATTGATTGCCATAATTATCACCTCGTGCGCTACCACGCGGCGCGGCAGCGTCCTGGAACAAGGGGAAGCCAGCTGGTACGGACCGGGTTTTCACGGCAAAACAACCGCTAACGGTGAAACCTACAATCAGAACGACCTGACTGCCGCTCACCGGACACTCCCGTTCAACACAGTGGTGCGGGTGATCAACATGGACAATGGGAAAGCGGTAACCGTCAGAATCAACGACCGGGGACCCTACGCACATGGACGCATCATCGACCTGTCCCAGGAGGCGGCCCGACGCATCGATATGATCAATTCAGGAGTGGCACCGGTGCGTCTGGTACTTGTCAGCTCCGAACAACCTATCCGTACCAGCGGTCCGGGCAGCATCCGGCAGGAGGAGTTTACCATCCAGCTTGCCGCATTTCACCGCCGCAGCGATGCCGAAGCGTATGCCCGGCAGGTCCGGAGCAGCAGGGTAGCTACCGGCACAGTGGACGGCCAGACTGTCTACCGGGTGCATTACGGCCGATATCGCTCAGCTTCCGAGGCACGCAGCGATCTCGAGCGCCTGAAGCAAAGGGGCCACGAAGGGTATATCCGGCAGGTTCAAAACTGACACGAAACATAATCTATTGTTATCGAATCTATTCTGAGACAATAAATTCTGCCGATTTCCCGAAACGTTTTTCTATTTCATTCGTATTCTTTGGTGTTATTGAAACCGATATCATTTACCCTGCAAGCCATGAGAAGACAAATCTATTTAAATCCACCGGAAATTGCCAACTTGTCATCCATCTACGAAGCTACGGCTGTCATCAAAGCCGTCAAAAAAGTAGCGATAACCGTGTCGTCAACTTTGATGGTTGTTATGGCAATTATCATACTTATCCTGTTACTTCATTCTCCTGCCCATTCTGCCTCAACAGGTACCGGTGATGTTGAAGCAGTGGCTCAAAACAACCGCACCATCAACCCTGGATCCGGGCTGTCGCTATCGATCCACAATTATGGGATTGCCCTTGGCAATGTGCCTGCCATTAATGGACTCCGGTTCAATTTTCGCGATATAAACCTGAACCGGGTCAACGGTATGAATGTGACCATCCTTGCACCGAGGGAACCTTCCTACGGAACTGTCCGCGGCCTTGCCATTGGCCTTCCCATGGCTGGTGCTGCAAACGTCACCGGTGTTTCAGCAGCCCTTGGCGGAATAACGATCAACGAATCTATTCGGGGCATTCAGGTTGCATTGCTTGGAATTGGTGCGGGTAACGGCATTTCAGGCATTACAGTAGCCGGGCTGGGTTTTGGTTCAGGAGGTGATGTGCGCGGAATCAACATCTCCGGCCTGGGTTTTGGCGCCGGCGGTCATGTCTCGGGAATCACAATAGCGGGTCTGGGATTTGGTTCTGATGGTAATGTGACCGGGCTGAATGTGGCCGGGCTGGGATTCGGTGCGGATAGTAATGTATCGGGAATCAATATTGCAGGGTTGGGATTCGGTGCGGATGGTAACATCGAGGGTCTGAATTTCAGCGTTCTGGGTTTCGGTTCAAGTGAAAATATAAGGGGAATCAGTCTTGCCGGACTGGGTGTTGGCAGCGGTGGCAGCATCTCCGGAATCAATGTCGCGGGACTCGGACTCGCCTCCGGAAACAGGATCAGGGGCATCAGCATCGCCGGGCTGGGTATCGCATCAGGTGAATCTGTCTCGGGCATAACATTTTCAGGAGGTGGCATTATATCAGAACGGCTTTGGGGTCTCACTGTGAGTCCTGCCGCAGCAGCCAGGTCACTTGCCACGGGAGCTTTCATCGCACCGGCCTACTTCCGGATTGATGAAGGTGCCCTTAACGGGGTCAGCATCAGTGCCTTCAATCACATACGAGGTGACCAGCTTGGAATTACCATAGG
>SLLP01000192.1 GCA_007133995.1 Balneolales bacterium | reverse complement strand
GCAGCTCCATCTCCTCCGGACCCACATTGCTGTAGTTGACCACGACGGACAGCTGCGGATACTCGATGGGAGGCAGCAGGTCGATCGGAAGGAAGCGGAAGCCGATGGTGCCCAGCGTGATGATGATCAGGAAGATCATCATCGTGGTGACAGGGCGGGCTACGGAACGTTCGGTGATGGACATAATCGCGGGTGGTTTGGAAAATCAGAGCATATTCTGATCGGAGCCGTTGTTGCGGTTGCGATCGGCCATCTTCTCCCGGATGATGTCGAACAGGTCGCGGCTCTGGATCTGCTGGAGATTGATAATGTGATCCCATTCCACCGGTCGGACATTGGCCTCCTGCGCACCGCGGATCAGCAGGTTGTGGCCGATCGTGACCACCCAACTGTCGTTGGGGATTCCGGCGATGCCGGAGATCATCCGGCCTTTGGCTACAACGTCGACGGGCACAAAACGGACCGGGCTGGGGCCGGTGAGTTCGCGCGGAGGCTCCTCGCCTTCAAAAGCCAGCTCCTGCCCGACATTTTCAGCAACGAATACGCCTTGTTCGCCATGGTCAGGGTGATAAAAGAGCGCATTGTTCGGCACCAGAATGGCCTGGTCGCTCTCGCCGTATTTCACGACCACCGTGACAAACATGCCGGGACGCAGAAAGCCGTCCGGATTCGAGACTTCGATCTCCGCCGTGGTGGTATGGGTGATCGGATTCAGGAAGGGGGATATCCGTGTGATCGTGCTTTCGAGTGCATTGCCGGTGACGGCTGACGTGATAATGGCCTGCTGACCCGGTGCGATGTAGCTGGTCATGTTTTCGGTAAGGACCATTTCGATCTTTATGGACTGGGGATCCCCGATCTGGAACAGCCGGGTGGCCGGGCCGACCTGCTGCCCGACTTCGGCGTTTCGCAAGCCGACAACCCCATCCACCGGAGCGCGGATGATGGTGTTTTCGAGTTCGTTTTCCCGTTCGTCGATGATCGATAGTGCCTGGTTTTTGCGGGCGATGTTGAGGTCGAGTGTGGCTTCGGCCGCCTCTACTTCCGCCTCGATGTTTTCTAGCTCTGCCTGGGTTTCCATATCGCGGATCCGGAGCTGATTGATCCGGTCCAGGGTAGTTTTTTTACGGTTGAGATCCGCCTCGGCCTGGCGCATCTGGGCGCGGGTAATTTCGTATCCGGCTTCGGCCTGGCGCAGGCGTTCGCGCGCCTCCACATCACGAAGGCGAACAAGAATGTCGCCCTGGCTGACCTGGTCCCCGTTGTTGGCGGGAACCTCGGTGACCGGTGCTGCTATTTGCGGGTAGATGTCGGTCTGGTTGCGCGCACGGACCGATCCGGTCAGCGTCTCTTCTAGCGGCAGATTGCCGGTGATGACCTGAACGGCCTCGATAGTAGGAGGACTATTCTGCCTCGCCTCGCGTGAGTTATTTGCTGATTCATCATCAGAGCAACCGGTAACGTAGAGTACACCGGATAACATCAACAGCAACAGGGATAATCGACTTAACATTTTTAACGGGTTGAAGGGTAATATCTTGATAACACAAGATACGAGAAATCGTTTGCCCGGTTTTGTAAAAAATGTTAAAAAAATGTACTAAACGCCGGTTTGCACTGTCTCTCCATTCCATTCCAGGTACCGCTCCCGCATCTGCTCAGCGTGTTTACGGATAGTTTTTTTGCTCCATCCGGAGGTATCCACCGGTTTGTGAAAGTGGACGGTGACCCGGCCGGGAAGGGCGATAAGGGATTTGCCGGGGCAAAGGGCATACGCCCCCTCAATGTAGATGGGAACGATCGGGTACCCGAGCTCGACGGCTGCATGGAAGGCACCGGATTTGAATGGCAGGATGCTGCCGGTCCGGGAACGGGTGCCTTCGGGGGCCAGCATCAGTGAAAACCGCCGCTTGCGCAGGGATTTGTACCCTTTATTCATCTGGTCTATGGCCTGGCGCGGATCATTACGGTTGATCATAATCTGGCCGGACAGCCGGGCAATCATCCAGAAAAACGGATTGTAGCCGAGTTCCCGCTTGGCGATGTAGCGGACACCGGGCAGTGCCAGCGCGGTGATGACGAACAGGTCCAGAGTGGAGCTGTGGTTGAAGAGGTAAACGGCAGGCTGCTTCGGCAGATCGGCGTGATAGCGGATGTCAAGGCGCACACCGGCCAGCGCCAGCCCGGTCCGGCCGAACAGATAACTGGTGATGCGGAAGGTGGCATCTTGCCATCGTCCGAGCGAGACCAGATTGCCGACCGCCATGATAATAATGGTGACCGGTAGCAGGATGATCAACGCGATCAGGATGATGATCATGCGCAGAATCACAAAAAAACCGGGTTTTTTACTCATAGGATGTCAACCAGGCGGATTATAGTGTGTCGTTTTTAATGGGTTTTGGCAGAGAATACTTTCGGGCGGCACAGGCAGATTCTGCCGTGTCGCCGGTGCAAGACGATTTTGGCACCTCTGTGCTGCCGGTAATGTAAAATATTCCGCGGGAATAAGCTATCGATGTAAATGTGTTATAGGAAGTAGCGGCCGGAATGGATGAAAAGCGTACGGGAATGAGCCATCAGTGGAATGGGCTGCCAGTGCGTCTTTGCTTTGTCTATTGCGAAAGGTTTTGCTACTTTTGGCATTGGACTGTTGCATCCCTTTTGAAAACCGGGTGTCCCGGGAGCCGCCGGTGTCGCCGGTATCCCCTGGAACCGCCGGAATGGAACGGTTGCAAATGGAATCCAACAGAATCATCAGAAATATATCCCACAATACATGCAGAATCTCATGAACGAAGTGCAAAAAAAGGATCTCGCACATCACTTTCAAAACTACAAACGGCTTCCGATTACGTTGAGTCACGGCAAGGGCGCCCGGGTGTGGGACACCGACGGCAAGGAGTACATCGACATGCTGGCAGGCATTGCGGTGAACTCGCTCGGACATGCGCATCCCGCCCTGGTGCATGCCATCAAAAACCAGGTGGAGAAGCTGATCCATGTCTCGAATTTCTATACCACGGTACCGCAGGCCAACCTGACGGAGAAGCTGGCGAAGGTGAGCGGGATGGATCGCGTTTTTCTGTGCAACAGCGGGCTGGAGGCGATCGAGGCGACGTTCAAGACGGCGCGCAAATATGCGAAAAACAAGGGGAAATCGGGTCCGATCATCTCGCTGGAGGGTTGCTTTCACGGACGTTCGATTGCGGGCATTGCCTCCGGGCAAGCCAGGTACCAGCAGGGATTCGAGCCCATGCCGGCGGGGTTCAAACAGATCCCGTTCAACAGCCGCGAGGCCATCGACGAATTTGTGGATGACCAGACCACGGCGGTCATCATCGAGCCGATCCAGGGTGAGGGCGGTATTCATCCGGTGGACCCCGATTTTCTGCGCCATGTGCGAGAAAAATGCGACCGGCACGGGACGACGCTGATTTTTGACGAGATCCAGTGTGGCATCGGCCGGACCGGCGTCATGTTCGCCTGGGAGCACAGCGGGGTGAAGCCGGACATGATGGCGCTGGCCAAGGGGCTGGGCGGTGGGGTGCCGATCGGTGCCATCCTGGCCAGTGAGGAGATCGCGGCGGCGATGCAGCCCGGCGATCACGGGACCACGTTCGGCGGGAATCCGCTGGCCTCTGCGGCGGCGCTGGCCGTGTTGAAAACGATTGAAAAAGAGGGTATTGTTGCGCAAACCGCCGAAAAAGGCGCGTTTCTGATGAAGGAACTGCATGCGAAGCTCGACGGGCACCCGCTGGTGGAGGAGATCCGAGGCATGGGACTCATGGTGGGCGTGGCGCTCAAAACCGACGGGGCGCCGGTGATGCGGGCCATGGCGCAAAAAGGGGTGCTGGTGAATGCGGCTGCGCTGACTGTAATCCGCATGGTTCCGCCGTTGATCATCACGAAAGAGGAGCTGGCGCGTGCGGTTGAAGTGCTTGCGGAGGTGCTGGATGAGCATCAAAAGCAGCCGAAACAAGACTGACAGGCTGCCGCCAAGTCGGGAGCATGAAAACATTTGACACTATCTAAATTATATAACATCTTAATTTATTAGATACTTTTAAGTTTTTTTTATAGATTCGTCAAAACTATGGATTGTTTTGGCACAATTCTGGTTTGCGAATGTCCATGTGATGTCCCGCAGATACTTTGCAGTAATCCCGAAAACGTTCAGAAAATCATCGACAGACTTATTGAAATCAACTCTTGGGGAGGAAAAATGAAAACTATTTACGTACGTGGAACCTATGCACTGACCGCCTTTTTTCTGGTGCTTTCGCTGACATTTTTGAGTAATTGTGATTCGACGGGACCGTCTTATGACCCCATCGAGATCACAGGTCAGGTTCTTGATTCCGATACCGAAGATCCGATTGTGAACGGCATCGTGCGCCTGGTGCAGCCGACACCGGAAAAAACGACGGTCACCGATGGAGACGGCCGGTTTTTCTTTGAGGTTGATGTCGACAGCACCATGGATGTCCGTGTCCAGATCACCAAGGAGGGATACCAGATGATTACGCTGGAAACGGTGGCTATTCCCGAGAGAAATATTGATTTCCCAGTCGCCCAGCTTAGTATTATCCGGGATGATGATGATGATGATGATGATGCTCCCATAGATGATGAAGACCCGGATATTGAATCTGGAGGTCCATTTAGTATTGTTCTCTCATCAGTATCCTCAGAGACGATAAGTGTCAAGGGAACCGGCGATGCTGAGCAGGCCGAGTTTGTATTCCAGGTTGCCGATTCTTCAGGAGTACCGGT
>SLLP01000228.1 GCA_007133995.1 Balneolales bacterium | reverse complement strand
GGCATCGTCATTGGCATTGGCATTGGCATTGGCATTGGCATCGTCATTGGCATTGGCATTGGCATTGGCATCGTCATTGGCATTGGCATCGTCATTGGCATTGGCATCTGCTTCACCATCTGTTTCAGCATGCCCGCCGGTTTTTCCCATCACGATCTCTGCCCGCCAGGTCGCTGCGGCGTAACCGGACGCCTGTTCCAGCGCTTCTCTGAGGTAGATCATTCCCGGCCGGTGCAACGGTCCCAGCTTAGTCTCCGCCCTCGGATAGCAATGGAGTTGCTCCGCAATTTCCCGAACCGGCCACCCCTTTTTTCCGGCAAATCGCAGGACAAAACCGGCAGGATCCTCCTCTCGATGGCATTCCAGCAGGTCATGCCAACCGGGGGTGTTCAGCAGCCTGATTAGCATTAGTCTGCAGGGATCAGCCGGTAAATCACACCCGGATTCTCGGTCGCCACATACAGGTAGCCGTCCGGTGCAAGCCGTACATCACGGACGCGTCCGATTCCGGGAAGCAGTTCTTCCTGGGCGACCACTTGCTCGCCGTCGAGCTCCACGCGATGCAGGTAGCGCGGAGCGAGCGTACCGACCATCAGGGAGGTGGTCCAGCCGGGATAGCGGTCCCCGGTCACAAAGGCCATCCCCGACGGGGCGATGGAGGGCGTCCAGTGCAGCAACGGTTGTTCCATGCCGGCACGGGCGGTATCCGGAGTGATCTCGCTGCCGTCGTAGTTGATTCCGTGGGTTATCTCGGGCCATCCGTAATTCAATCCGTCACGGATAATATTGATTTCGTCACCGCCTCGCGGACCGTGCTCATGCGACCAGATCTCCCGGGTTTCGGGATGGATCTGCATGCCCTGGATATTACGCGAACCGTACGCATAGATCTCTGGCCGGGCTTCGGTCTGACCTTCCGGAAGATTGGCAGGATCGACAAACGGATTGTCGGCCGGCACCGAGCCGTCATCGTGCAGACGAAGCACAACGCCGGCATGGCTCGACAGATCCTGGGCCGAATCCATCACCCCGCGGTCACCGATGGAAAAATGGAGATGGTTGTCATCATCAAAAGCTATGCGGCTGCCAAAGTGGTGGCGGGTATTGAGTGCTGGCGTCCCGGCAAAAAGGAGTTCAAAATCTGTGAATTCGTATCCATCCAGGTGCATTCGGGCCAGGGCGGTGTTGGATCCGCCCTCCTCCGACGGGCGCGAGTAGGTGATATAAATCCAGCCGTTTTCCTCAAAATCGGGATGCAGGGCGATGTCGAGCATGCCACCCTGCCCGTGTGCGTGCACTTCGGGAGTATTTCTCAGCGCCTCGGTGCGCAGTTCACCTTCTTCCACGATGTAGATGGCGCCGGACCGCTCGGTGATCAGAATCCGGTCATCCGGCAGAAACGCCATGGCCCATGGAACATTCAAGACATTCTGACCCTCCAATACCGTCTGGACATAAAAGTCCTGCCTGTCTGACGAGACGCGTTCCAGATTGTGCTCCGGCATGGAGAAATAGCGGGTATCACCGTTTGCAGTCTGTTCCAACTGCGGCTCAATATCTGTGGAGCATCCGACTGCCAGCACTCCGCAAACAATGCAAAGGTTCCAAAATACCATGATTAAAAATTTCATCACCAACATGATTAAAGATTTCGTCACCAAACGGTTATCGTGTTTGTCAATAAGAGTAGCGATATAACGCTTTACCTTCTGCATCAACAGCATGTACGCCGCATCAGTGACCAGCTTACTACATACATATGTACTTCTTGCCAACACTTGAAAGACCAAAAATTATCCATCGAGCATATTTTTTTTCAAACTTTTACATTTTTGGCGGACTGTGGTCTGGTCATCTCCGGAAATGCAGGTTTATTATTTGATACTGCTAATATAATATGTAACTTACACGTTATTGTCTTTGAATTGCCGCTCAATTAATTTGATGGCATTTCGGTTGGTTTGTTCGGTTTATGTTAGGTCTTATTTGAATCCACTCTATTATTATGACTATCGCACATACGTTTCATATACCGGTAATGGGTACCGGTCACTCCATTGACACTCCCATCCGCGTAGCGCCTTACGGTATCGATTCGGTAATTTCGATTGTTGACGACCTGCTGGTCGAGCGGATTCGCAAGTTTTACGCCGGTGAATACGGCTTGCCATTTGAAAGTATTCCGCGTAACGCGGAAGATGGTCGTGCAATGCGCATCACCGCCTATCTGAACACCGTCGATGAGATCGTACGCCGGAAATTTAATGCACTGTGCAACGAGCCGTTTTTCTCGGAAAACGAAAAGGAGAAGTATTTTGAAATGCTGCCCGACTCATCCACGCTGAAGAATGGCTGGGAGCAGCTGAAGGCCATGGCTCCTTCGTTTGACCGTGATGCCATGGAGCAGAATCTCACCTCCATGATGAAGCCCGGGGCCATCGACGTCAACATCATGACCAAGCTGGACCGCCTCCTGAACAGCGGGGAAGGCAAGCCCATGAGTGTTGAGTTCAGTGACGCCAACGCCGCTTTCCGTGGTTTTGCCATGAGCAACCTGCGCTCCTCGGTGGTGTTGTCGGCTGGTTTCAATCCGCGTCTGTTCGCCTATATGGGCGAGTTCCGCGATTTCTACCGCGATGCCGCGGGCGATCTGAAGAAAAAGATCATACTTAAAGTCAGTGACTTCCGCTCCGCGCTCATTCAGGGCAAGTTTCTCGCCAAAAAGGGCATTGAAATTTCCGAGTTTCGTATTGAGTCCGGGCTGAATTGCGGTGGCCATGCCTTTGCCTCGGACGGACAGCTCCTGCCGTTTATCCTTAGAGAATTCAATGAGAAGAAAGATCAGCTCTCGGAGACGTTCCAGCCGCTGATCGACTCTTTTTACGATAGCATGGGCTGGGAGTATCCCGAATCGGCCCGCGCCCAGGACCCGCTCGTGACGGTCCAGGGCGGTATCGGGACCCACGGAGAAAATGAGCGCATGCTCAAAGAATATGGGATGGACCGGACCGGCTGGGGCACGCCGTTCCTGCTGGTTCCGGAGGCTACACCTGTCGATGCACCCACGCTTGAAGTGCTTCGCAATGCCGGTGAGGATGACCTCTACCTGAGCGGGGTATCACCGCTGGGTATACCATTCAACAATGTTCGCAACACCGGATCCGAAAAATGGACCCGAAGCCGCTCGGAGACCGAAAAGCCGGGATCTGCATGTCCGAAAGGATTCCTCCAGTCCAATACCGAGTTTACTGAAAATCCGATCTGCACTGCATCCAGCCAGTATCAGCTGCTTAAGATAGATCAAATCAACCGCTCACAGCTTGATGAAGCCAGCAAAAGCGAACACCGGTCCGAAGTACTTGAAAAAACCTGTCTTTGTGCTCACCTTGGCAACGGTGCGCTCATTTCGCTGGGTATTCTGAAAGAGCATCGCGGCCCGCAGGCGATCTGTCCCGGTCCCAACCTGGCCTGGTTCAATCGTACGTACTCTCTGCGCGAAATGATCGACCATATCTACGGCCGCATCCCCTCTCTCGTGCCTGCGCATCGTCCTCATATGTTTGCCAAAGAGATGGCGATGTACGTGGATTACATCGGCCAGCAGATAGAACAGACCGATCCATCCAACGTCAAAGCGATCAAACGCGTACGCACGCTCTACAACAACCTTTTGGAAAGCATGGAGTACTGCGAAGAAATCGCGAAAGGAAAGGCGTACAGTGATGAAAACCTGTCATCGCTTGCCGATGCCGTTAAAATCCAACGCGAACGTCTCGAAGCGCTCTTTGTATCGGAACCAGCCCTGGCTTGATCCGCATCCTCCCGAAACAAGCAATATCAGCACAAGAGATAGTGAAGTTGCGAAAACCGAAGTTCTTTTGATTCTGATATTCTCCATATCATTCGCCGATGCGGTAGTCGCCGGTGAGATGGAATGGGATTCGTTTCGCATCCCTGAATGCCGGGTGATCAAGCTGCACCATTCCATCCCCCCTGATATCGTAATTGAATCGCTGGTTTCCGCGGAGCATGTCGATGACAGTGGTTCCAAGGTTTGCCAGCCCCATGGTGAAGCGGACAGGCACGGTCACATTATCGCCCGACTCTACAGAAATATCGCCCACGCTGAGATCGGCAACCTCATTGCCACTGATGGCTGCGGCCAGATTCAGATCCGAGACATTCATTCCCATGGGGTTGGGATTGCGGACCTGGATGGAAAGAGTCATATCTACCCCGGAAAAGGAAAGCGAATGGACATCAAATCCGGCAAAACCAACCTCGGGCATCCGTAGCCGCGGCAGTGTTCCTTCGGCCTCAACCGGGATCATCGCCTTGCCATACGCCGGGATATCCACCCCCACTTCCGTTTTCAGTGTGTATGAAAAGCTATCGGCTTGTATCACCGAGGAGAAGGATTCGTAGATATCATGATAGGAAAGGGTGAGCGGCAAGGCAATGCTGCCGCTGGCCCGGGATCCGATCTCGAGCTGTTCCTGGTGACTACCGGTAAGAAAACTGCGGTCATTAATCAGCAGTTCGTAGGCGTACTCCTCCAGTTTCACACCTACCCGATTGGGATTATCAATCTCAAAATGAAATCTGAGATCGATGTTTTCAAGGGTTAGCCCCTCCACACTCACATCGATGTACCGGATATCGGGATGTTCAAAGCCGGCAATGCCTTGCAGGCTGCTGCAGCTATGTGTCAGGATTGTCAGCAGGATCAGGAAGACCAGACTTCTTCGCATCAGTATATCTCACAATTGATGATTTTGGTTGGGATGAATGCGTAGCGCAGATGCCCTGCATAATACGGAATTATC
>SLLP01000012.1 GCA_007133995.1 Balneolales bacterium | reverse complement strand
TCGTGAAGTCGTGATTGGCGGCCGGACGATAGCGGAAGCGGAACTGGATGTCGGTGTATGTCGGCAGGAAGGGAAGCTCTAGCAGTTCGAAAAGGTACTGCAGATAGGAGCGGCGGTAGGAAAAGATAAAATCAGCATCGTTGCCGATGGGGCCTTCGGCGGTGAGTCCGAGATCACTGGCACCAACGGTAGCGGTAAATCCGAATTTGTCGCTCCCGTTTTTCTGTCGCAGCTCCATGACAGAGCTGAGCGTGTTGCCCCGGTTGGCAGGGAAGGCACCGGTGTAGAAATCGACTTCACGGATGAAATCCACGTTGATCAGTCCCACCGGACCGCCCGAGGCACCCTGGGTGGTGAAATGATTGATGGTCGGTACCTCAATATCATCCAGATAGAAGGAGTTTTCAGCGGGTGAGCCGCCTCGAACCAGAATATCATTTCGAAAACCTCCAACCCCGGTTGATACACCGGGAAGCGACTGGATAACCCTTGATATGTCACGGTTGCCGCCCGGGGCCCGCTCGATTTCCGATCTGCTGATCGTGCGTCTTGAAACCGGACTCTCCGGTGTGCGATTGAACGGTGAGGGACGAATCACAATCTCGCCAAGCTGTGTTGCTTCCGGTTCCAGAGCCACATTCACCTGTACATCCCGGTTTCGACTTAACTCTATCTCATAGACAGTACGGGTATAATAACCAACGTAACTAAAACGAAGATTATATCTCCCGGGTGGAACATTCCTGAGTTCGAAGACACCATCTTCATCAGCACTGGTGCCAAAATCCGTTCCCACAACCAGCACGTTTGCAAATGGAAGCGGGGTTTCGTCATCAGCATCTTTTACTACGCCTCTTATGAATCCACGACCGGATTCCGAGGTGGTATCGACCAAAACGATGTTGCCAGACGATTTCAAAGGGTTGGGGTCCATAGAATAGACGTAACCAGTGGACAGCATCGCAACAGTGGGATGCAAAATAAAAAAGATAACCATCATCAACCAGCGTGGCCGTTTTCCGTGCTCTAGAAAATGAGAGTGAGTCATCCGGGTGCATTTACAGATAAAGAGAGGTTTTGACCAATGCATGCTCTGATATGAATTGCTGCCAGGTCCATTAGATGCGTATTGGAGATGCTTGCAAGCTGATGCTGAATCGACAGTTGCCGATAGCCGTCCCATATCAAATGAATATTACGCCAGCAATCGTTCCATTCAGGTTCTGGTTTTGCAATCAAACCTGTGAAAAACTTGAAATAATTCTATATTTGTGACGGTTATTCTAACAGCCTATGTTACAGAATAACCGGCCGGGCTCTTTCTTTACGTTACCTGTTTTTATCGTTGTTATGTTCACTCGAAAAAAGATTCGATTTTTATTTGGTGTGTTTGCCGTAGTATTGGCCGCTCTGGTCATTGCGGACTCTCTGGGGGTGTTTGATTCCAGGCCCTATCGGGAAGTTCCGCACGGCAATCACAGCCATTATGTGCCCCATGACCGAGATCCCACTATCTCCATTAGCGATTTTCCTGTACGACCACCGCGCGAGGGAGAAAAAATCACCTCGACCGGCGAAATTGTCCCGGACACTCTGGGGGAATGGTGGTAAGCCGATTTCAGTTGATGGAATCGTTGCTGATCACCCAAAAACTTTCCAATCACTTTTTATTCATCTCTATATTATATGGCCATGTCGAAAAAAACCAGAATTTTCGGAATCTTGCTGATCATCCTGGGAATCGCAGGGTACATTGCATCCGGAGCGGCAAGTCTTACAGCTCTTATACCAGCGATATTTGGGGTTGTTTTCCTGTTGCTCGGGATAATCGGTGAAAAAGAGTCACGCCGTATGATCGCTATGCATGTAGCACAGTTGTTGGCACTGTTGGGCATCATTGGTTCTTTTACGGGAATACTGAACGTAATTTCCTGGTTGGGCGGCAATCAGGAAGTGAATATGTTTGCCGCAAGTGTCCAGGCTCTCATGGCATTGCTTTGCATTGGCTATCTTGTGATCGGCATCAAATCTTTTATAGATGCCCGACGTTCACCAAAAGGCTGAAGTTACGCACTATCGATGCGGGAATAATTCATTGAATCGATTGGGGTAATCTGTGATCAACCCGTCCACCCCGTAATCGACCATACGTTGCATGTCTTCAGGTTTGTTGACTGTGTAGGGGATGACCAGCATGCCCAAATCATGAGCCCTTGTAACGTGTTCCGGCGTGAGAATACGGTAATTGGGTGAATAGATTTCCGGCAGAAAACCGAAGTGATCGATGTGCTCATCCACGGTCTCTTCGGTAGACCTGAGTATGACCAGTGGGACAGTAGGCGCAATATCCCGAAAGGAATGCAGCGTGCGCGGATCAAATGACTGTATACTGATACGTTCGAGAATCGGTGTTTCAAGTTCTCGCTCAAGTTTCAGCAGCTCTTCATGCAGCAATCTGGCGAAGACCTCTGGATTCGGAATAAGGGTGCCGTACCAGGCCGGGTTGCTCTTGAGCTCAATGTTAAAGCGGACAGGTTCACGTCCAAGAGAACGGACATACTCATCCACAGCTTCAATAGCATCAACCATGAGCGGCTTGGATGCAAAAAAGTTTTTCTGGTCGGGATGGGATGGATGCTGAAGGGATCCGCAGTCGAATTGTGCTATGGTTTCATAGTCATACTCATAGAGCCGGAAGGATCGCTCCTCTTCCCGGGGAATCGGGGAACCGTCGGGTTGAAGGCAGATATTCGACCGGAACCAGGGTTCATGTGATATGACAAGCCGGTGTTCCCGGGAGACGGCCAGATCAAACTCTATAGTGGAAACCCCCAAATCAACTGCTTTGTAGAAGCTTGGAAGCGTGTTTTCGGGTTTGAGTCCCATGGCACCACGGTGCCCTTGAAGGTCAAAACCCTCAGGAAGCCGATCTCCTTCGGGCTGGCATCCGATGAAAATCATCAGTGCGGATATCATCAGCAACAGCGGGAGAGGCAGGATATACGATAAAAGTTTGTCAGTCATAGCGTTACAGATAATAATGATGCGGGAAAGGGTGAATAAACCTACCGGAAAACTTCGATGCGTTGTATCACGACATGCTCAACCGGTTGATCGCGGAATTGCGAGCTGGTCTCCACATTGGCGATAGCATCGACCACCTGCATTCCGGAAGTGACTCTGCCGAACACCGTGTATTCATTGTCGAGGCTGGGCGTACGGCCGTGCATGACGAAAAACTGCGAACCGGCACCGGCGCGTTTGTCGGATACCCGGGCCATGGACAGAATACCGGGCTCGTGCGGAGTCGGATTGAATTCGTGAGGGATGGAGACGATCGGTCCGCCCTGCCCGTACGTCATCCGGTCGTCGCCCCGGGAATTTGGGTCGCCGCCCTGGATCATGAAACCCGGGATAACACGGTGAAACTTGGTTCCGTCGTAAAAGCCGCTTTCGGCCCGGGTGATGAAATTAAAAGCATGGACAGGCGCTCTTTTCGGTAAAAACTCCACCTCGATATTACCGTGAGTGGTGACTATGCGTGCTTTTACATCTTCCATTTGAGCTGCCAGAAAGGCCAGCTGTTCTTCTTTTTCTTTCAATGTATTTACCTGTTGTTGAAGTTGACGGTTCTGGCTGCGCAGATCGGCATTGACGCTTTGCAGCCGCTCCAGTTCCTCGCTGTTTCCGCACGATGTAATTACTCCGAAAACCAGAGCGAATAGGGCGGTTATCATCAGAAGATTGTGTTTGATCATTGTCTGTTTGCCTGCGGTTTAGATCACATGGTGATTGTCGGTTCAGCCCTTTTGTCAGTCCGTTAAAAATAGTCACGGATAGGTATAGGAAGCCTGCAGGCCCAGCGGAATGCCGATAAACCAGTAGAGCAGCAGGAAGATCGTCCAGACCACCAGGAAGATAAAGAAATAGGGCAACATCATGGAGACGAGGGTTCCAATACCGGTATTTTTTACGTAACGCTGGCAGAAAACAACCACAAGCGGAAAGTAGGGCAGCAGAGGCGTAATAATATTGGATACCGAATCCCCCACTCTGTAGGCTGCCTGGGTGAGGTCGGGTGAGATGCCGATACCCATGAGCATCGGGACGAATATGGGGCTGATCAGTGCCCACTTGGCGGAAGCCGATCCCACCAGAAGATTTACAACCGCTGTGAGCAGAATGATGCCTATTATGGTCAGTGCGCCGGGCATGGCAAGGGCTTCGAGGAAACCGGCGCCTTTCAACGCGATCAGGATTCCGATATTGGATTTTCCGAAGGCATCAATGAACAGGGCACAGAAGAAGGCCATCACAATATAGTATGACATGCTTCCCATCGCCTTGCTCATGCTCCCAACCGCATCCTGCGAACTTTTAAATGTTCCCGAGAGATAGCCGTAGAGTACTCCGGGTATGACAAACAGAAGAAAAATCAGTGGAACAATCGACATCATAATGGGTGCGTCGAAGGCAGTGACTTCACCGTCTGGCGAACGCATCGGAGAATCAGCAGGGATGGTCCAAGCGAAAAGCGCGACAATTCCAAGGAGCATTACAGTGGTGGCGATCCAAAAAGCTTTTATTTCATGCTTCTCAAGCTTTTCCATCTGGGGGAGCTCGTCCTGGTCTCCATCCACTACCGTTTTGGCAAGACGGGGTTCAACAATTTTGTCGGTGATCCACCAACCAACAGTAATAATCAGGATACTGGATATGGCGGTGAAGAAATAGTTGTTGAGCGGGTTGATCAACATGTCGGGCTGCATGATCTGTGCCGCCGACTGTGTGAAGCCCTGAAGCAGGGGATCGATGCCCGAAGGGATGAAATTGGCGC
>SLLP01000025.1 GCA_007133995.1 Balneolales bacterium | reverse complement strand
GTCCTTGGTCCGGTAGTTCAGTTGGTTAGAACGCCTGCCTGTCACGCAGGAGGTCGTGGGTTCGAGTCCCATCCGGATCGCAAAAGCGTAGTCAATTGTCCTGCAATTGGTTACGCTTTTTTTGTTTTCTGACTCTAAACATTTCTGAAGATAGCCCCGGTCATTGGATAGACTCCGGAAACTTCTATAGTAAAGTACATACTACCTTGCTCCTGATTTGTGTTATTGCAGTGCCGGTGGTAAAAGCTACATTAACATCATTCATGCATCCCTTCTTTTGACTATGAAAAATTTACACCCCAAGTACGATGTAATTGTTGTCGGCGGAGGCCATGCCGGTAGTGAAGCTGCAGGGGCCGCTGCCCGTATGGGATGCCATACGTTGCTGATAACAATGAATATAAATGGTATTGCACAAATGTCATGTAATCCGGCTATTGGTGGTGTCGCCAAGGGTCAGTTAGTGCGGGAAATAGATGCAATGGGAGGAATCATGGGAAAGGTAGCCGACTCATCCGGCGTGCAATTCCGGATGCTTAACAGAAGCAAGGGTCCGGCCATGTGGAGTCCGCGTGCCCAAAGCGATCGAATGCTTTATGCACAACATGTCAGAGAGAATCTGGAACAAATACCTGAATTGTTCTTGCGTCAGGACAGTGTTACCAACATTGTAACTAATAATAAACGGGTAATTGGCATTGAAACACAAAGCGGTCAGATCATCTACTCCAAATCCGTTGTATTGACCAATGGGACCTTTCTTAACGGTCTGATTCATATAGGGGAAAAAAATTATGGCGGAGGCCGCTCCGGTGAACGAGCGTCCATTGGAATCACCTCAAGTTTGGAAAAGCTTGGTTTTGAATCCGGTCGCCTGAAGACGGGAACGCCACCAAGACTCGACGGCCGGACAATCGATTATGAACAGCTGGAAGTACAGTTTGGAGACGAAAAACCTACTCCTTTCTCTTTTCTCACAGATACCTTACCGTCTAAAGATAAGCAACTTACGTGTTGGATTGCCTACACTGCACCTGAAGTACATGATGTTCTTCGCACTGGCTTCAGTCGCAGCCCTATGTTTAACGGTCGGATTACCTCCACCGGGCCCCGGTATTGCCCTTCCATTGAAGATAAAATTAATCGCTTTGCCGACAGGGACCGCCACCAACTTTTTCTGGAACCTGAAGGACGCAACACCTACGAGATGTATCTCAATGGATTCTCCACAAGTTTGCCCGAGGACACTCAGTACACTGCGCTTCGCACTATTCCCGGTTTTGAAAATGTTGTGATGATACGTCCTGGCTACGCCATTGAGTATGACTACTTTCCACCCCATCAGATCAAGCGCAGTATGGAAACAAAGCTGATTGAGGGTCTGTTTTTTGCCGGCCAAATAAATGGGACAACCGGATATGAGGAAGCTGCAAGTCAGGGACTCATGGCGGGAATCAATGCTGCAAGGAAAGTTCAGGGAAACAAAGCGGTGGTACTACAGCGCTCTGAAGCCTACATTGGTGTTCTTATTGATGACCTTGTAAATAAAGGTACAGAGGAGCCCTATCGTATGTTTACCTCCCGTGCTGAACACCGGATTCTTCTTCGTCAGGATAATGCAGATCTTCGCCTGACACCTCTTGGTTATCATATTGGTCTGGCTACCGAAGAGCGTTTTAACCGACTTCAAACGAAAAAAAAGGAAATAGACAAGCTTTCAGCATTACTTTCTGATTACAGTGCCCGCCCAGATACTTTCAATTCGTTTCTGAAAACAACAAATCAATCTCTGCTCAAGCAAAAGATCAAGATTTCAAAACTTATTATCCGTCCGCATATATCCTTATCCGACCTGATAAATCATGATCCGGTTCTCAAAAAGAATATTTCAGAAGTCACGGAAGATGAACTTGTAATTGATCAGGTAGAAGTACAGCTTAAATACGAAGGCTATATTGAAAAAGAACACGAAATGGTCCGTCAGATTCACGAAAAAGAGAACATGCGGATTCCTGATAAACTGAACTACAACAACCTTCAAAGCCTTTCCAGCGAGGGTCGGCAAAAACTTTTAAAAGTTAAGCCCGAAACCATCGGACAGGCTAGCCGCATAAGTGGCGTATCAGCAAGCGACATTTCAGTTCTTATGATTTATCTCAACAATTGACCTGGGTATATGTTTCACGTGAAACATATTAGATTACTCTATTTCAATCTGACTTTATGGTACTTAGAAAACGGGCAATCTAGTTCTCACTGCCAAATTTAACAATCAACAGACTGGAAGTTCATTAGTACGATTCCTTTTATGAAAAACAATGTATCTGAAAAGTTGGAGATTTCAGATGTTTCACGTGAAACATCTGAATTTGTGCTTTCACTTTTTGAGCATCACCGCAAAGCGTATTCAAGACTGATTGAAATTTGGCTGAGGTGGAACAGCAGGGTTAATCTTTTTAGTAAAAGCACAAAAGAAGAAGATTTAATAAATCATATCATTCACAGTTTATACCTTGTCGTTTCCACTGATTTTTTTGATGATAAGAAAATGAATATTATTGACGCTGGGACCGGTGGCGGACTTCCCGGACTTCCCATGGCCATCGCCTGTCCGGATAGAAATTTTATTCTGGTAGACAAGGTTCTGAAAAAAACATTGGCTGTGAGAGATATTATTAGATCATTAGCGCTAAACAATGTCGTTGCCATCCATCAGAATATTGCAGAGTTGGATATAAATAGATCCAGCCGTGTAGTTTCAAAACATGCCTTTCCAGTTCAGGTATTGCTAAAGGCACTTAATGGAAAACCTGTACATGAGATTTCCATGCTGAAAGGAGATGACATTTTCTCTGAAATCAATGAAGGTATGGTAATCAATTACAAATTCACACTAAAGCGCTTCAATATTCATGGGAATCCGTTCTTTCACAAGAGGTATATTGTTCATATTCATCGACGCTAAATTGCAATATTACAGAATGATAAGGTTTACAGTTTATTCAAGGATCTGATACAAAGGGGCAATGAACAGTAACGAAAGACGGCTAAAAATACTATATCTGCTGCAATCCGGGAAGAAAATCACATCACGTACGCTCATGGATCAATTCGGTATTAGCAAACGTACCGTTTTTCGAGACATTCGTGTAATCCAGGAACTGGGAGTTCCTATTACACATTATCCTGATATGGGCTATGGAGTTCTCCGGGATGGATTGATACCCGCCATCATGTTTACATTTCGGGAGTTGTCCGTCATTATGATGGGTCTCTCTTTTGTTAGATCACAGGTAGACCATGAGATGATCCGTGATGCTGAGAATGTTGTTCTGAAAATCAGAAGTGCCGTGCCTGCACCGCTTCAGTTGCAGATGAATATCCTGGAAAGTAAAACCCTGGTCTCTCCCTACATTAAGAATGTTGAAAAAAGAGAATCCGGAGGAGACTGGTTTACCCTTTGCTCATCTTTTGTCGAAAAACGTTCGGTTACATTTGACTACCGGGATCGCAAAAACCAAACAAGTCGACGCACTATTGACCCGCATTTACTGGTTCACTACACAGATCACTGGAATGTTATCGGTTATTGTCATGACCGCAAGGCGCTGAGAAATTTCATGCTTTACCGAATCAGGAACATTAATCTGACTGATAAACCCTTTCTTAAACGTCATGATTTTGAAATTGATGACATTTTGTATGGCAGGTCTGAAAAAAATATTCCGGTTACTGTTCGGATAGGTCATGAAAAAACATTTTCCTTTTTGACAGAGTTGCCAGGTAGAGTCACATCGCAATCAAATCAAAAAGAATATAATCAGATCAGTTTCCTGATCGATGACCTTGATTTCATTAACGAGTGGTTACTCCGGTTCGGCAAAGATGTGACTATTTGCAGTCCGGATACGCTTATTACCAAAAGAAAGAAAATGCTGCAAAATCTGATCGACAATTCTTAGAAACTGGGTTTGTTTTTGTTTTTATTTTACTTATAGATCCTTGTCAAAGCCCAGTTGTCCGGTTGAGTCGTTATTTTCACTGTTCTCATTATTGTCTGAACCGGAATTTCCAGTGTTACTGCCAAGGTCGTTCTCATTCTTGGTCAGATCAACTTCTTCACCGTTATCTCCTACCTTTCTGGCCGTATCCGCATCTTCGTCACTGACTACTCGGGTGATGCCAGATATCGTGTCGCTTCCACCCAGGCGCATCATCCTTACCCCCTGTGTATTACGTCCCATGGATCTGATATCCTTGCTGTGCATGCGAATAATCTTGCCCTTTTCAGTAATGATCATCAGGTCATCGTTATCACTTACCTCTTTCAGTGCTATTAGTTTCCCGGTTTTGGGGGTGATTTTAAGAGTAATGACACCTTTGCCGCCACGCGTCTGTTCGCGGTAGTCATCCACAAGACTGCGCTTTCCGTATCCGTGCTCAGAGAGTGCCAGTACCGTTGCCTCATTTGTATTCTTGATGACTACCATATCGACAACTTTATCATTTTTGTCCGACAGATTGATGCCACGAACTCCCCGGGTATTGCGTCCCATTATACGAACATCGGTTTCCTTGAAGCGAATAGCCCGACCATTTCGCGCACCAAGCAGGATGGTGCTTTTGCCATCCGTCAGGCTTGCACTAAGCAGACAGTCGTCCTCATCCACACTGATGGCAAGAATACCATTGCGTCTCGGCCGGCTGTAAGCGTCAAGACTCGTTTTCTTAACTATGCCTTTTTCAGTAGCCATGATGATATTGTGATTCTTCGTGTATTTTTCGTCCCCAAGTGTCTTAACCGGCACAAATGCCTGTACCCTGTCATCCTTGTCAATTTCAATAAGATTTACAATTGCACGCCCCCGGCTGAGCCGTGTTCCCTCGGGTATTTCATATACCTTGAGCCAATAGCATTTCCCATTTTGTGTGAAAAACAGGATATAATTGTGGTTGGTTGCCACAAAGAGATGCTCAACGTATTCGTCATCCTTGGTCGTAGCACCCCGCATACCGGATCCGCCGCGTTTTTGCCGGCGATATCCGCTTACCGGTGTTCTTTTGATATAGCCAGTGTTGGAAATGGTGACCACTACATCCTCATCAGCAATCATGTCCTCGATGTTGAAATCCTCTGCTGAATAAACGATCTGCGTTCGTCGTTCATCTCCGTAACGGCCGTTCAGCTCTTCAAGTTCTTTGATGATGATGCCATTCTGCACATCCCGGCTGGTCAATATGCGCCGGTATTCCCGGATCTGCTCCAGAATATCTTTGTACTCCAACTCAATTTTGTCGCGTTCCAGCGCTGTCAGTTTCTGAAGACGCATGTCCAGTATAGCTTTTGCCTGCAAATCGCTAAGGCCAAATCGCCTTCTCAGCCGGTCATTGGCAATGGGCACATTGCTGGAAGAGCGGATCGTCTGGATCACCTCATCGAGATTGTCAACACCGATTTTGAGTCCCTCGAGGATATGGGCACGGGACTCCGCCTGGTCAAGATCATACAGTGTGCGACGAATAATCACTTCTATTCTATGATTAACGAAATGCTTAATGATCTTCTTGAGATTCATCACTTTCGGTCGACCTTTGACCAGGGCAAGGTTGATGATACCGAAGGTGTGTTGCATCTGCGTGTATTTGTACAGCTGATTCAACACCACGCTGGGCACCGCACCTCGCTTAAGCATGATGACAATACGCATTCCCTCACGATCCGACTCATCGCGCACGTCCGTGATGTCTGTTACTTTCTCTGTCTGAACCAGAAAGGCGATCTTTTCGATCAGTGTTGACTTGTTGACCTGGTAGGGTATTTCAGTGACGACAATTTGTTCGCGATTCCCCCTGAGCTCTTCCACAGAAGCCAGCGCCCGGAGAACTACACGACCGCGACCTGTTTCATATGCCTCCCTTACACCATCGTATCCGTAAATGATGCCACCTGTCGGAAAATCAGGTGCGGTGATGTACTTCATCAGATCCGCAATTTCAATTTCCGGATCATTGATATAGGCTTTAATCCCGTTGACCACCTCGGTCAAATTGTGTGGCGGCATATTTGTGGCCATCCCGACAGCAATTCCGGAGGCGCCATTAAGCAGCAGGTTCGGCACCATTGAAGGCATCACCGACGGCTCGGCCAACGTGTCATCAAAGTTGGGCTGAAAATCTACGGTGTCCTTGTTGATATCAGACAATATCTCTTCCGCAAGACGCTCCATGCGAGCTTCAGTGTACCTCATCGCCGCCGCCGAGTCACCATCCACAGAGCCAAAGTTGCCCTGGCCGTCAACCAGCGTATAGCGCATGGAAAAATCCTGTGCCATTCTTACGATAGAATCGTAGACGGCGGAATCCCCGTGAGGGTGGTACTTACCAAGCACTTCTCCAACGATACGTGCACTTTTCTTGTAAGCCCGGTTGTGAAGCATGCCGAGCTCGCTCATTCCATAAAGAACACGGCGGTGTACAGGCTTGAGTCCGTCACGGACATCCGGCAGGGCGCGTGAAACAATAACCGACATCGAATAATCGATGTAGGATGACTTCATCTCGTCTTCGAGATTGATTTTAATGATCTTGTCTGACATCTGAATACGTTATTCGGTGTTATTCCAGGTTGGTTCGTTAAATATCGAGATTGGCGTATTTTGAGTTTCTTTCGATGAACGATCGGCGAGGCTCAACCATATCACCCATCAAAACTGTAAAAAGCTTGTCCGCTGCGGCGGCACTTTCAATCGTCACCTGCTGCAGGGTTCTCGTCTCGGGATTCATGGTGGTTTCCCAAAGCTGATCGGGGTTCATCTCGCCAAGACCCTTGTATCGCGAAACATCCACTTTTCGTGTGCTCTTCTTTAGTGATTTTAGAATTTTGTCCCGGCTGTAATCGTCCCAGGCATATTCTATTTTGCTGCCCTGGGTAATTTTATAAAGCGGCGGTGTGGCAATATATACGTGCCCGCCCTCAATGAGAGGCTGCATGTATCTGTAGAAGAACGTCAGCAGAAGCGTCCGGATATGCGAGCCGTCCACATCGGCATCCGTCATGATGATGATCTTATGGTAGCGCAAATTGGTAATATCGAAATCCTCGATGAATCCCACGCCAACGCCAAGGGCTGTAATGATAGCCCTTATTTCGTTATTTTCCAATATTTTACCGATACGAGCTTTTTCAACATTCAGAATTTTGCCCCTGAGAGGCAGAATAGCCTGAAAACTTCTGTTCCTTCCGGATTTGGCGGATCCGCCGGCCGAATCACCCTCAACCATGTAAATTTCACAATGTGCCGGATCATTGATGGAACAATCAGCAAGTTTGCCGGGAAGCCCCATGCCTGCCATGGCGCTTTTACGCTGTACCAGCTGTCTTGCCTTGCGGGCAGCTTCGCGCGCTTCAGCAGCTCTCATCACTTTGTCGATGACGGACCGTGCCACTTTCGGGTTGAGCTCAAGATATTCGTTGAGTTTCTCATAGACCACCACTTCGACGGCACTTTGAACTTCGGAGTTTCCCAATTTTGTCTTGGTTTGTCCCTCAAACTGCGGTTCCTGCACTTTGATGCTTATCACCGCAGTGAGTCCTTCACGGAAATCTTCGCCACTGACAGAGAATTTTCCTTTGATCAGTCGATTTTTATCGCCATAGTTCTTCAGCGCCCGTGTTAGCGCTCTTCGAAAACCTGAAATATGTGTACCGCCTTCGTGCGTATTGATGTTGTTCACATAGGAGTGCACATTTTCCGAGTAGGAACTGGTGTATTGCATGGCCACTTCCACAGGAACATTTTCAATTTCGCCTTCAAAATACATTACTTCAGGAACCAGGGGTTCACGGCCTTCGTCAAGGTATCGAACAAAATCCCTGATACCGCCTTCAAAGTGAAATATCTCTTTCAGCGGCTCTTCCTCGCGGACATCCTCCAGTTCGATAGTGACTTCCGGATTCAGAAACGCAAGCTCACGCATTCTTTCGGCTATGATCTCAAATCGAAATTCATTGATATGGGTAAATATCGAGTCATCAGGGGCAAATGTTATTATTGTCCCGGTTTTATCGGTTGTTCCTTTCTTTTTCAGGGGTCGGGTAGTTTTCCCGTATTCAAACCCCATAACGTGAATTTCACCGTCACGATGGATCTCCACATCAAAACGTTTGGAAAGAGCGTTCACACAACTGACACCTACACCATGAAGACCACCGGATACCTTATAGGAGTCCTTGTCGAACTTGCCACCGGCATGAAGTTTTGTGAGGACAAGTTCCACGGCGGGCATACCAAACTTTTCATGCATATCAACAGGAATACCGCGACCGTCATCCACGATGGTAATGGAATTGTCTGTATTGATTTTGAGTCCGATGTAACTGCAGTATCCTCCAAGCGCCTCGTCAATCGAATTGTCAACCACTTCATTTATAAGGTGATGAAGACCCCGCTGACTGGTATCTCCAATATACATCGAAGGGCGCTTTCTTACCGCTTCCAAACCTTCCAATACCTGTATATTGGACGCTCTGTATTCCGGTGATTTTGATTTACTCATTTGAATGTTTTTGTTACATGTCCGAATGGCTTTTACCCGGGGAGGGACTGCCACATTTTTCTTCCGTTTTAATTAACTAAAATACCCCTTAATCGCACCTTTTCAAAACAACTTATGATAAATATCGGCTTTTATTATAAAATGCTTTCTGGCGCATTTTCCAGCTCGCTGGAAAATGAATGGCCGGCAGATGCACTTCAGATATTTTCTAGGAGGGACAAATCTGTTGATACTGTTCCAATTTGTATTTTTTCAATAATCAGCTTATATTTGGCGTCTGTCTGTTATAAATAATCAACCTGATTTAATCAAGCCATGTCATTGCGAGACGACATTTACGGAACAAAGGCCCTGAACGGGTACCGGTCATCCAAATCCAATAACAAAACGAAACACCTCTTTAAGATCAATCTTCAAAAGAGGCGGTTTTACATACCGGAGGAAGACCGGTGGATAACACTGCGGGTAACCGCCAAGACGGTACGCACGATCAACCGTAAAGGAATAAGTGCGGTACTCAAGGAAGCGCGTGAAAAAGGCACACTAACCAAAAATATTTAACATCCGCTATGGCGAAGGCAAAAGGTAATCGAATTCAAGTGATTCTGGAGTGCACCGAAGCACCGGGCACGTCGCGTTATGTGACAACGAAAAACAGAAGAACTACTACTAACCGTTTGGAATTGAAAAAATTCAATTCCAAGCTCAGAAAGCACACCCTTCACAAAGAGATTAAATAAGGTATAGAATTATGGCCAAGAAACAGGTTTACGGGGAACAGGTCCTTGCAGCAAGGGCTTCACAGAGGAAAATGGTCAAAGTCATTATCTCAAAAAAATCTGCAAAAGGCAGAGTGGTCTTCCAGGAATCCACGATGGAACAAGACCAGGCCAAAGATTTTATTGCTCGCCAAAAGTCCTGATATTTACTACTTCCCGCATATTATAAGAAGGTTATACATTCATATGTATAGCCTTTTTTTGTTTGTTGAAACTATTTAATTTATGGAAGGTGAACGAACCGATAACCGCTGGTCTCCACTGTTCCAAAATCTGTAAAACAGTATTAACTAATCACTGCACGTTGCCATGAGTTCAACTTACGAGAACATAGTACAGGATCTAAAAAACGCAATGCGTTCCAAAGATGCTCCACGACTTCAGGTACTTCGATCACTCAAAGCCAAAATTCTGGAAAAGGAAATAAGTGAGCGCAAGGGAAGCGATGTGGTACTCAAAGATGAGCAAATCCATGAAGTGTTGATGAAAGCGGCCAAACAACGAAAAGATTCGATAGCACAATTCAAAGAAGCGGGCAGGGATGATCTTGCAGAAACGGAAGAGTATGAGTTGCAGATTATCGAATCCTACCTGCCGGAAATGCTCTCTGAAGAAAAAATTCGCCAGTTGGCAAAAGAGGTGATAGAGGATACTAATGCGTCGTCAATGTCTGACATGGGAAAAGTCATGGGTTCGCTTATGCCGAAGGTCAAGGGTAAAGCTGATGGTGCTCTTGTCAACCGCGTAGTTCGGGAACTTCTGGAAAAGATATGAGTCTTATTGACGCCATTTTTCTTATTTTTATTGTTTTTTTTGCCTGGATGGGTTTCCACAATGGTCTTGTGAAAGAGGTTTTCCGGATAGTGGGATTGGTATTGGCTGGCTTTCTGGCATTCCAGTACGCCGAAAAGGTTGCATTTTTATTGGGAACATTTATTGACATTCCCGAAATCTATCTTCCTTACATTGGATTTGCCCTGATTTTCATAATCACTCTCATTGCCATTCAGGTAGGTATTTATTTTCTGGATACACTTATTCAACTGCTGCTGCTCAGTATTCCAAATCGACTGTTCGGCGGTTTGTTCGGTGTCATCAAAAGCAGTTTGTTTATAAGTATTCTTCTTATATTCCTGGCCGGTTTTGGATTCCCGGAAACTGAAATAAAAAAAGAATCCTTACTTTATAAACCCTTGCTGAAAGTGGCTCCCGCATCCTATGATATCGTCGCCAGGGTGCTTCCGGGTGTTAAGCCCTACCGCGATTCAGTTGAGCGGTATCTTTCCGTACCTGCCGTAAATGATGATTAACATGTCCATCCCATCTGTAAAAGAGCAATTGGAAATTATTGAGAGGGGCACTGTGGAGATTCTGCCCCGTGAAGAGTTGACTCAAAAGCTGGAACAATCCTTCAAGACACAGATTCCATTGAGAGTGAAATTGGGCTGCGATCCAACCCGACCGGATCTTCACCTCGGACACTCTGTCATTCTGCGAAAAATGCGCCAGTTTCAGGATCTGGGTCACCATACAATCCTCATTATCGGTGATTTTACCGCAATGATCGGCGATCCATCCGGAGCCAACAAAACCCGACCCGCTCTCACGCGTGAAGAGGTGGTTGCAAATGGGAAGTCATATTTTGAGCAGGCCTCAAAAATTCTGGATCCTGAGAAAACCGAGATAGTTTATAATTCAGAGTGGTTGTCTCCCATGAGCTTTGAGGATGTGATCCGCCTTGCATCACACTATACGGTGGCACGGATGATCGAACGGGATGATTTCACCAAGCGGTACCAGAATAACGACACGATTTCTCTGCACGAGTTTCTCTATCCACTGGCACAGGGCCAGGATTCGGTCCATCTGAAATCAGACATAGAGCTGGGGGGAATTGACCAGAAATTTAATCTTCTGGTTGGACGGCACCTCCAGAGGGAGTTTGGACAATCACAGCAAATTTGTCTCATGATGCCACTCTTAGTAGGCACTGACGGTACCCGGAAAATGTCCAAGTCATACGATAACTACATCGGCATAGATGAAAAACCGGAGGATATGTACGGCAAAGCCCTCTCGATTCCAGACAACCTGATCTATCCCTATTTTGAGCTTGTGACCGATGTCGCCCATGAAGAACTGCCTGAAATCAGGAAACGTGCGGTGGCCGACCCGCGCAACTCAAAGCACGAACTGGCCTGGATACTGACCAGGATGTATCATGGAGAAGACAAGGCAGATCAGGCGCGTATCTATTTCGAAAGAACAGTCATTCAAAAAGATATGCCAGATGACATGCCAGAATTCGTGCTGGAAGCCGACACAGATCACGGGCTGCTGGATGTAATCAAAAAGACCGGATTCGTTCCGAGCAGCAGCGAAGCCCGACGGCTTGTAACCCAGGGCGGCGTGACCCTTGACGGGGAAAAAGTAACAGATCCCCGTTATCGCATTGAAACGGTGCAAGGCTCAGAAATTATTCTCAAAGTGGGAAAGCGAAAGTTCGGCAAACTTGTCTTCCGCAACAGAGACTGATCAGAAAAGTACATTGCGGCCTCCTGCCCCTACCTCCTGGCCTGCTGGCTGCCGGCTACGTAGATGCACATGGGTGGCAGGTTGAGGTACTCCATCTCGGTATCTACACTTGAGAAGTGTTCGGAAAGGTAGGGTTTTAGATGCGAAGAGGTCTGATAGCCCAAAAATCGTCCTTCATCAGCAAGCAGATCAGCAGAATCCTTTAAAATCCGGTGTTTTAACTCTTCATTTAAAAAAGAGAAAGGAATTCCGGAAATGATATAGTCCGCCTTGTTCCAGTTCTTCGAATCCAGAATTTGCCGAACATCCTCTGCGCTTTTATTCACCACCGTAAGCCTGTCGTCATTAAACCCACCTAGCGAATCGGCAAAATTCCGGTTGGTCTCAATGGCAATGATTTCCGAAGCAGGCGAGAGTTTTTCCAGAATAACCCTGGTGAAGACTCCGTCGGCCGGACCAAATTCCACAATCCTGATATCTCTGCCAAAATCAATATGTGCGCAAACCCTGTTAATAGTGAATCGGGAAGTCGGGGTGATGGAGGCAACCTGCCTGTCCCTGATAAAATTTTTAATGTATGAAAGTGTGCCCATGCTGTGTGCTTCAAGGAAATAGTGTCACGTTCTAAACAGGAAGCATACGAATCACTCCGCTGAATTGGAAATTATTTTATCTCTTTTTCAACGGTCTCGATCTGATCACGGATTCGGGCTGCTTCTTCAAACTCCATGTTTTTTGCCGCTGTTCGCATCGCCTCCTTAAGATATTCAACAAATTTGCTTTTATCTTCAAAAACCACCTCCTTCATTGCAGGAGAAGCTTTATAACGGATACCGTCATCCGCCACTTTGACATGTTCCAGCGCAGCTGACTCCAGCTCACCTGGATCAATGTCAAACGATCTGGCCCCAATAAGTCCCGGATCGACCAGCGGTTTGAGTTCCTTGGCCACCGTAGACGGTGTGATTTTGTGCTGCCTGTTGTATTCCTCCTGGATTTTTCTCCTGCGTTCCGTTTCGTCAATGACCCGTTGCATACTGCCTGTAATACGATCAGCGTACATAATCACACGTCCATCCACATTTCTGGCCGCCCGTCCTGAAATCTGAAACAATGAGGTTTCTGATCTCAGAAAACCCTCTTTATCCGCATCAAGAATGGCAACCAACCCCAGTTCCGGAATATCAATGCCTTCCCGGAGAAGATTTATACCAACAAGTACATCATAATCGCCGCGACGATAACGGTACAGTACCTCAACACGCTCCAGCGCATCAAGTTCACTGTGCATGTATGCCGCTTTTATTCCCAGATCCTTCAGATACTGCGACAGTTCCTCACTCATTCTCTTGGTCAGGGTAAGACACAAGACCCGCTGCTTTTTCTGCACCGCTTTCTGCACCTCGCCAACGATATCGTCGATCTGATATCTTGACGGCCGCACTTCGATTTTTGGCTCCATGAGTCCGGTTGGACGGATAATCTGCTCCACATACGCACCCTGACTCTTCTCCAGTTCATAGTCAGATGGCGTTGCACTGACGAAAACACACTGGTTGATGATCGATTCCCATTCTTCAAAGGTAAGCGGGCGGTTGTCAAGCGCCGACGGTAGCCGGAAGCCATATTCCACCAGATTAATTTTGCGGGATCGGTCTCCGCCATACATGGCACCTATCTGAGGTACGGTCTGGTGCGACTCATCCACAAAAAGCAGAAAATCCTTTGGAAAGTAGTCGAACAGGCAGTACGGCCGCTCCCCGGGCTTGCGTCCGGCCAGATAGCGAGAGTAGTTCTCAATACCCGGACAGAATCCGATTTCCTGCATCATTTCGATGTCAAACATGGTTCGCTGCTCAAGTCGCTGGGCCTCGATATATTTTTCCTCGGCCCGAAGTACATCCAGCCTTAAATCCAGTTCATCACGAATCTGGTCGATGGCGGTTTTCAGCCGGCTCTTCGTAGTAACATAGTGGGATGCAGGGTAGATGAAAAACTGAGTCACCTCTTCCAGCAGCTCACCAGTATCAGGGTCAAAAAGTGTGAGCGACTCCACTTCATCCCCCCAAAAAGAGATACGCAGGGCGTGCTCGGAATAGGCGGGAAACAGGTCCACCACATCCCCCCGAACCCTGAATTTTGCACGCTCAAACTGATGATCATTGCGGCTGTAATGGAGATCCACAAGATCATAGAGAAGTTTGTTTCTTGGTACTTCCTCGCCGGTTTTCAGCCGGATGATCAGCTGTTCATACTCACTTGGCGAGCCGATGCCGTAGATACAGCTGACCGATGAGACTATGATCACATCACGACGGCCGGACAACAGCGAGCTGGTGGCACGAAGCCGTAGTCTTTGTATTTCATCATTGATGGACAAGTCCTTCTCAATATATTTGTCCTGTGCGGTGATGTACGCTTCCGGCTGGTAGTAATCGTAGTATGAGATGAAGAACTCCACGCAGTTGCCCGGGAAGAAGTCACTGAGCTCGCGATAGAGCTGTGCTGCCAGTGTCTTATTGTGACTCATGACAAGTGTCGGTTTGCCGGTACTTTCAATGACCGAAGCCATGGTACGTGTTTTACCCGACCCGGTGATTCCCAGGAGCGTCTGGTGACGCTCTCCTTTCCTGACTCCTTCGGCCAGATCGCTGATGGCTTTTGGCTGATCGCCAGCCGGCATGTAAGGGGAAACAAGTTTGAAATCGGACATCCGTTCTTTTTCTATTCAATAAATCATTACATTTTACAGCCTGATCGGGCAGTTGTCTGCTGTGATCAATTTTTCGCAGGGCATTTGTATAATAGATCAGCAAGAATCCGAAATATTACAGATGCGGCAAAAAATGACGACTATTTTCAACCATTTCGCAACAATGCCAGCAAAACGTTTTACAAGCAAACCATTTACCAGATAGAACCATTACAACGCAGCTATGAACCAAAACCAGGACAGCCTGAATTCGTATCGAAACCGCATTGATGAAATCGATGATGAGATCCTGCGCCTTCTTCGCGAGAGAAACGAAACGGTAAAACAGGTTATTTCCACAAAAGTACGAAATAAACTGCCCATATTTGTTCCAGACCGGGAAGATGAGAAAATAGTGGATTTTCGTACCAAAGCCGTAAAGCACGGTATAGATTCAGATTGGGCGGAGGATTTTCTTCGCATGATCATGAGTTCTTCGCGGGCTTATCAATCGGGAAAAACTTTTCCCCAAACCTCTGCAGGCAGCAAGAACATTCTACTGGTCGGTGGACGTGGAGGGATGGGTTCGCTTTACGCACGAATCGCCGAGCTATCTGGTCACCGTATCTCCATCCTTGACAAGAACGACTGGGACAGGGCCCTGGAGCTGGTCCGCGGCAAAGATCTCGTTATCATCACGGTCCCCATCAAGGTTACCCGGGAGACCATTGAACGCATCGGCCCGATGCTCGACAAGCAGACGATTCTGGCGGATTTCACCAGCAATAAGACGCACATACTGGATGCCATGATGGATGCGCACGATGGACCCGTAGTTGCGCTTCACCCCATGCACGGTCCGGATGTTGCCAATGTCTCACGCCAGCTGATGATGGTGTGTCATGGCCGCGATATAAAAGCATATGACTGGCTGCTGGAGCAGTTCCGGCTATGGGGGCTGCGCATCAAAGCCGTGGATCCGGAGCAGCACGACCGGGCCATGCATCTGATTCAGGGTCTGCGTCACTTCGTAGCGCTGCTCCACGGCTCCTTTATGCGTGATTTTGACCTGAAACCTGAGGATATGGCCGATTTTTCAAGTCCGATCTATCGTGCCGAACTGATGATGACGGGTCGTATTTTTGCCCAGGATGCCGAGCTTTATGCCGATATCGTATTTTCAACCTTTGAGCGCCGCACCCTGCTGATTGAGTTTCTGGAGCATCACAAGAAACTGGCGGTGCTCGTTATGAATAACGACAGGAAGGGTTTTATCCGTGAATTTAAAAAAATCAGTGAGTTTTTCGGTGATTTTGCAGAGCAGGCGCTCACCGAAAGCAGTTATATGATTAACCGGCTGGCCGACCGATTCGGCTGATCAGGAATGACAGACAATCAGGAATATAAATGATGACGTCTTAAAAAATGACGTGCAACCTGTCAGCCCATGAAATAATCATTGGCTGCTGACTTTGCTCCTATACCTTCATCTAACAAATAAGTGATAAGAACATGACAATTTCAGTGTATTTCAAGCTACGGACCCGGTTTCCCTTGTACTATGACGTCAGCGGCCGAACCAATGCCGTTCCGTCCAAAGCCGGACACCATCCTTGCAACAGCCTCTTGTTTGTGCTGCTGCTGACAATGACATTGCTGGCCGGAGCCGCTTCATCGTCCAGTGCAGAAGACAAGAGGCCGATCGCAGCCGAAGACCTTTGGAACACGAAGCGTGTAGCTGCCGGAGATGCTTCGCCGGATGGAAAACATGTGGTTTTTCCCGTTACAAGGTACGACATCGAAGAAAACCGCTCCTATACGAACCTCCACCTTTACTCTCTGGATGGGAAAACGGAGCGGCAATTCACCTCTCAGAATTCAGACCGCCAGCCGGCATGGAGTCCCGATGGGCGTCAGATCGCGTTTGTATCCGGCAGAGACGGCTCCCCTGCACAGCTTTATCTGATCCCGGTTGACGGTGGTGAAGCGATACGCCTGACAGATCTGCCCGTATCTGTTTCGGCGCCAAAGTGGTTTCCCGACAGCAGATACATAGCGTTTGTGGCACACGTGCTGCCAGGCTACGATGGCAATTTCGATGCCCTGGATAAAATGATCCGGGAGCAAGAAGAGAGCAAGGTGAGCGCCAAAGTGACCGAACACCGAATTTACCGCCATTGGGACCGGTGGCTGACCGACGGTCGCTATCCACGCATTTTCAAATTGAATATCGAAACGAAGGAAATTACGGATCTTATGCCGGGTTCGCGCCGCTATTTTGCCATGATGGGATCCGCAGAGTACGATATTTCACCGGACGGACAGGAAATTGCCGTATCCGCCAACAGCAATCCACCTCCATATGAATATCTCAACTATGACATTTTCCTGGTTCCAACAGACGGCGGCGGTGAGCTTGTAAATATTACCGAACACAATCCTGCCAACGATCTGAGTCCGGCGTATAGTCCGGATGGGCGAACACTATTCTATCGAAAACAGCTCC
>SLLP01000041.1 GCA_007133995.1 Balneolales bacterium | reverse complement strand
TGCTTTATGCCGGTGACCAGGGATTCTTTCTGGGTGAAAAAGGATGGTTCGATGAGAAAAACCATTTTCCCGGTCAACCTGCCTGGTGATCCGTATCAAGAGAGAACAATTCCTTTTTAAAAACTTCAGTTTTCCAGCCCTCTGTACGATAAGAAATTGACCGGGGTCGGCCCGGGCAGTTCGGGTATGCGGCGGCATGCCTTTTGCTGCAACGAGTCGGCTATAACGGTACGAATTTTGCATTGTTAACCGGTGCGAGTATTTCAAGTCCCGTGACGGCCCGGTCCCGAACGAGCACGAGACACCCTGCAGCAAGACCCGTGGCAGCCGGACCTAACGCATTAAAAAACAAACGTGGAGTTAAAATATGAGCAAAATCAAAGCGCTGGTAGTCGATGATTCCAAGATCATGCGCAGTGCGGTTAAACGAACCCTGGACCAGCTGATGCTGGCCGATTTCGAATACGTGGAAGCCATTGACGGTGAGGATGCGCTGGAAAAATTTTCCGACGAAATACAAATCGTTTTCCTGGACTGGAACATGCCGAGAATGACGGGGGTCGAATTTTCCAAGGCCGTGCGGCAAAAAGGCAACACGGAGCACGTCCCGATCATCATGATCACGGCGGAAAAATCGATGGGCAAGGTGGATACCGCGCTCAACGAGGGAGGCGCCAACGCTTATGTGACCAAGCCGTTCACCGCCGACCAGGTCGCCAGCGTGCTTAGCCGCTACATCGATAAGGACGGCAACATTATTTCTGAAAACGGCGAGCAGAGCGAAAAGAAAAGCTTTTTCAAGGACATGCTAAACTTCAACAAACAATGAGCGAACTGATACCCATTGACCTTGCCGGCGTGAGGGAAATCCCGGCGGAGATCATCACATCCGTAAAACAAAGTGTGGAAGTCACTTTCGAATCCATTTCTGGCAGCCGTCCGGAGTACAGCGAAAACGGCAGCGTTGATGGCCCCATGAACGGGATCATCGGCCATATTACCGTGTTCAATTCCCATCACACCCTTACCCTCATGGTGGCCATACCCAGGGAGACCGCCCTGAGCATATCCGAAGTGTTCTGCGGGATGGAGATCCCGTTCGACAGCGACGACATGGGGGACCTGGTCGGGGAGGTGTCGAACATTCTTGCCGGCGAGGTGGCTGCCAGTGTTGAGCAGGTCGGTTTCACGGGGCAGAGCTCTCTGCCGACGGTGACCCGTGGCAGCGACCTGAAGCTGTTCATGCCCAACAAACCCCCGACGGCGCGGCTTCGTTTCGAGGGCGGCGGTGGCGGTTTCTGGGTTAATCTGGCCCTGTGTGAGTCGCGGCGCCGGAAGTAGGATGAGGCCAGACGTATCCAACGGATCAAACCGTATCCAACCGGAAAAAATTTCAAAGTAAAAACCAGACAAGCATGAATAAGCCAGCCGAAACCACAATCCGCTCACTTGAGGAGATCATGGGGATCCTGGCCGATGTGTGGCCGGGCGACCGTGAGAACATCATGCAGGCCGGGGCCCGCCTTGAGGAGGCCATCGAGGTTTTTGAGGGGAAATCCACCCTGCTCAAGGACCTGATCGGTCAGGCCTACAAGGCGCTGATCCACATGTACGAGAAGGATGAGTTCTTTTTCAGCATCCGGGCCGCCACGCTGCAGGCGGTGAACACGATCCGCGAGTTTGCCGCCAATGACGGCGATGTGGCCGTGGAAGTGTTTGAGAAGGCGTATGGGGACCTGGAGAAGGCGCTGGCGGGGAAAGCGGAGTCGCTGATGGAGCAGGATGTGGATGTGGAGCGAGAGGCGGTGGCCGCGGCCGCTACGAAGGATGCCGGGCCGGAAGCTGGTGATACACCTGCACCTGCCGAATTGCCTGAGGGTGGGGTTGATGCGGAGGGTGAACCGCCTGCAACGGATGAAGAAATTTCCGAAACGGCGGATGAGATTTCCAGACCCGTGGAGGACGTTCCCTCGGTGGAAGTCACCCTTGACGATCTGGCTTCGGTTGTAATGCAGCTTACCGAGGAAAATATCAGCGGCTCCCTTATGGTGCAGCTTGAAAATATCGTGGATTATTTGGCGAGGGACGCCGATTCGGCCATTGCCGCCATCATGCAGGAACTGCGGGTGAAGTTGTCCGGGTTTGACGGAGCTGCGCCGGATGCCCCGGCCGGCCTGATCGCTTATCTCTCGGAGAAGGTGGAAGTGGCCGTGGCGCTGGAAATGAATAGTGATGTGGTGATGGCTCAGGATGGTCAGGATGGTCAGAATGGGTCCGTTGCAGACCCAACCCCGGTTGCGGTGGATCTGCCGGACAGTGGTGACAAGGCCGGCGGTGCGGAAGAGTTCCGGGTGCCGGACGATCTGGACACTTCTCTGCTCCAGGATTTCATCACCGAATGCAACGAGCAGATCGAGGCCGCGGAAAGTGCGCTGCTGGACCTGGAAGCGTCGCCCGATGATGCGGAGCTGGTGAACATGGTGTTTCGCTCCTTCCATACCATCAAAGGCACTTCGGCCTTCATGGGGCTCACGCCCATGTCGGAGTTTGCCCACATGGTGGAGACGCTGCTGGACATGGTGCGCGACGGCCACCACGGCTATGATTCGGCCTGCGCCGACATCACCCTGACCTCCATCGACATTATCAAGTCGTTTCTGGAAAAGTCCGAGGTTCTGCAGGGCGGCGATGTACTGGAGATGCCGAATGACTATGGATGGCTGATGGACGTGCTTGTGCGGATTTCAGAGTTTGGCTTTACTCCTGAGGAAGCGCTTACCACAGTGCAGGGCAGATCGGCTGCGGGTGGTGCGCAGAAGAATGTAATGACAACTGCTCAGGACAGCTCAGCGGGCAGCGTGCAGCCGGCCAATCAGCAAGGTGATGCGGGCGAATCGGACGTACAGTCGGGTGCCACTCCAGCACAGGCAGGATCTGCGGCAGCGAAGGCAGTCCCATCCGTCGGGGAACCGGGACCATCTGCCGAAAACAGCGCGGCCGCATCCACCCGGGAACAAAACGGGCAGCAAGGGCGCCAGCCGACCGATACGGAGAGCGGGCGTGCCAAACGCAGCGATTCCGAGGCGTCGGTGCGGGTCAATGTGGAGCGGCTGGACCGGGTGATCGACATGGTCGGTGAGCTGGTGATCGCCCATTCGGTGGTGGCGCAGAGCGGGCTGATTGCCTCGGATCCGGATCTGTCGCGCAAGGTGTCGCACAGCTCCAAGATCCTGCGTGAACTGCAGGACACCAGCCTGAGCCTGCGCATGGTGCCGCTCAAGGCGACGTTCCAGAAAATGAACCGGCTGGTGCGCGACCTGGCCAGGAAATCGGGCAAGACCGTGACGTACGGCACCGAGGGCGAGGATACCGAGATCGACCGCAACATGGTGGATATCATCAACGAGCCGCTGGTGCACCTGCTGCGTAATGCGCTGGACCATGGCATCGAGGATGTGGAAACCCGGCAGAAAAGCGGCAAGCCGGGGATCGCGCGGATCTGGCTGCGGGCGTTCCAGGCCGGCGGCAAGGTGATCATTGAGATTGAGGACGACGGCAAGGGGCTGGACAAGGAGAAGATCCTGGCCAAGGCCCTTTCGAAAGGGCTGGTGGAGCCGAACCGGAAGCTGAGCGACGGTGAGATCTACAAGCTGATTTTCCTGCCGGGGTTCTCTACGGCCGACAAGGTGAGCGACCTGTCGGGCCGCGGCGTGGGCATGGATGTGGTGCGCCGGTCCATCGACAAGCTGCAGGGCAAGGTGGAGGTGCACTCCACGCCCGGCAAAGGCACCAAAATATCGCTGGAGCTGCCGTTCACCCTGGCCATCACCGACGGCATGCTGGTGCGTATCGGCAGCCAGCAGTTCATCGTGCCCACGATCAACATCGATATGACCTTCCGCGCCAAAGAAGAGGAGCTGTTCACGATACTCGGCGATACGGAGCAGGTCCGTTTCCGCGGGAATTCGATCCCGGTCATCCGGCTGCACCGGATGTTCGGTGTACGGGATGCCATCGAGAACATTGAAGAGGCAACCCTGCTGGTAATCAACAACAACAAAAAGAAATATGCGCTTCTGGTGGATGAGGTGGTCGGCCAGCAGCAGCTGGTAGGCAAGTCGATCGATATGCCGGTCAAGATGCGGAATATTTCGGGTGGTGCCATACTGGGTGACGGCCGCGTGGGCCTGATCCTGGACACCGTGGCGCTGCTGAACTGAAAAAAAACAAGGTGAAACCCATGGAAGACAACAAAACCATTAATGAAGCAGGTGCCGGGAAGAAGGTGGAGGGCGGCAAATTCCTGACCTTTTTCCTGGGTAAGGAAGAGTATGCCATTGAAATTCTGAAAGTGCAGGAGATCATCGGGCTGATGTCCATCACCCCGGTGCCGAATATGCCGTCGTATATCCGCGGCGTGCTGAACCTGCGGGGCAAGATCATTCCGGTGATGGATCTGCGTTCGCGTTTCGGCCTGCCGCCGGTGGATGATACCACCGAGACATGTATCGTGGTGGTGCAGGACGGGCATTACCGGATGGGCACCGTGGTGGACAAGGTGTCCGAGGTGGCCGACATTGACGGGGCCAACATTGAAGACGTACCCTCGTTCGGCAATACCGCCAGCAGCGAATACCTGTCCGGCATAGGCAAGCACGAAGATACGGTGAAGCTGTTGCTGGATGTATCCCGGGTGTTGTTTGACGTGCCCAGGGAACTCATGCAGAAGGAGGCTATGCCGCTGGAGGCGGAAGCGGAGGCAGCGGTTTGATATTCCGGCCGGCCGGATCGTCCCGGAGCAAATCTGCAGCGGTAAAAGATGATCAGGTGGCGGCAGTCGGCCGGGAAAGTAATCAGCCGGGGAAGGGTGCCGCACAGATC
>SLLP01000105.1 GCA_007133995.1 Balneolales bacterium | reverse complement strand
ATAGCCTACAGTAGTATAGGTGTGAAAGGACGCTGGCAACAGTTGTCAAGCGCTTACCGGGGATGGCAATCATCCGCTTCGATCAACCATTTTTCCGACCGCACCGGCATGATTCCCGACCGCAATGCGTCAACCAATGAAACACGCTACCATCTGCATCTAAACCGATTCTGGGAAGGCACCATGATGGATCAGGTATTTGGCTTCCAGGTTAATGCAACGGGGGCACACTACGATACCGGAATAGACGAAACCCAATATTGGCTCAATAACAGCTTTGGAGCCCGATACCGCCATACCTTCAGCAGCTATCACCAGGTGGAGGCGTGGCTGCGTTTTTATCAGCTTTATGATCCAGAAAACGATTTCGATCTTTACCTGTATCCCGATATCCTGTACAGGTTCAAAGGAACAGGTCGTTTTTCCGTTCAGTTGCGCCTTCGCGGGTTCGTTAACGACCCCTCACTTGAGAAGATGCATATGGAAAACCGTTTTGCCCTCAAGAGCGGCGGAGAGCTCGAACACGAGCGCGGACTCCATATCAATCTTCACTCTGGTATGGAAGTCTGGAATAGGGTAGAGGTTTACACCGGAGTTGATTACTGGCAATATTTCAACCGCGGTTACTTCACCAGGTGGGACGATCCTGATGTGCCGCTCTACGATTACAGATATATCGAAGATGCCATACATTTTGAATGGTATACCGGTATTTCCCGCGTCTTCAGATCCTGGCGAACCACTGTTTCGGGGCAGATGGGATTACAATATACGGATGCTGACAAAGATGATATTCCATCAGGAGAAATTCCGTATGTTCCGGGTTGGAAAGGTTCTGTGATGGTTGCAACCAAACCGCTGCCATTTCTTGAAGTTTCTGGCTGGCTGGATTTTGCAGGAAAAAGAAAAACGAGCCAGGGTGAAACCGTTGATGGATTTACTCAATTAGGGGGCCGGGCAGATGTCCGGTTACATTCCCGTTTTGGGATCTATGCAAAAGTATTGAACATTCTGGACCAGGATTATGAGGTGTGGCAGAATTATCAGGAGCGGCCATTCCAGTTTTTCGGAGGACTAACCTTGCACTGGTGAACAATATGAAAGATAAAGAAACGGAAAAGAAGATAATTGATATACTCGCCGCACAGCTGAAAAAACATCATCAAATTCATGTCAATGGTTTGGGTACGTTTACGGTTGAACACAAAAAGCAGAATCAGCATCAGGAAAGTGATGGACGTATTGTCATGACACCGCCAGCCGATATTATTGCATTTACACCGGAACAGTGAGGGACAAATGAAAATACTGCACGAGGATTTTGTGGATCTGCTTGCCAGTGCAATGGGAAGCGATAAGGGCGAAGCATCTCAGGCATTGTCGAAGTGGGTAGCTGCAGTTGTCAAAGAGATTGAAGAAAATGGTTCATACTACGCTGCCGGTCTGGGTACATTTCGCAAGGAGAAGGGAAAGCTCCTTTTCCAGCCTGATGAAACATTGTCGCTGGAGGTGAATCACAAATTTGCAGGAATGAGCTCCATCGAGGTTTCGCCGCCGCAGTCCACAACACCGGAAGAAAGTGATGAAAAAAGTGATGAACAAGTCGATACGGAAAAGAAGGAGGTGCCGTGGACTCCGGATGACGAAGAGGGTGTGGAAGACGAATTAGAGAAAGATGAAACGGTCCCGGATTATACATCAGAGGAAGAAGAGAGTGAAATAGAGGAGCAGGAGGATGAAACGGCAAGTGAGCAGGATGACGAGGTGACGTGGGACTACGAAGAGGAATCGGTCGAAGAGCCTGGCAAGGAAGAGGAAACGGATGTTGCTTACAAGCCTGGCGATATCAGGCCTATCGGGGTTTCCCGGAGCACCGGGCACGGAGATGGTGGGAATCGTACCAGAAAGAGCCAAAGACAAGGCTCATTTTCGGACAAGTTGGTATGGTTCGTTCCTGTTGCAGCCATACTCATAGCAGCCATACTCCTTTTCTTTCATTTTGACGGTCTGAGACTGGATCGAAAGCATTCCGAAGGACCAGCCGTTGTCCAGGAGAAGATGCCGGTTTCCATTCCGGATGAAGAAGAGGATACGGTTGCGCATGAAATCGCACCTTCACCGGAAGCCGTCGATGAAATACCTGCGGAAACGGAAGAGGAGTTGTCGCTTGATCCGGTCCTTGATGATGACACTGCTCCCGCAGATGAGGTTATAGCTGATTTAATACTTCCATACGGACTCAAAGGTCCCGAAGACGAAGTGCTCATCGGCGCCTATACTATCGTCCTTCATTCTGTGAGAAACGAGAGAAAATCCGAGATTGAGAAAAAGAAGCTGGAGGATCAGGGTTTCAAGGCGACTCGATGGCCTGCGGAGCATCCCGGAGGCGGCACTACCTGGCGGGTAGGTGTAGGACAGTTCCAAAATGTATCAGATGCAGAGCAGGCTGTTGATGAGCTTCCCGAGCCCTATCGCAGCAATAACTTTATCATTCGCATACGTTAACAGTATCATTACATAACCCCAAAAAAAGCACCAAATGACATCGGCAATCCTGTATTTATCTGTAATCCTGTTTCAAAACGGAGTAGCTGAGGATACGCTTCAACCGCTAACGACTACCACCGACCAGATATCCTGGCTTCAGATGCTGGCAGAAGGTGGATTTGTGATGATTCCCATCACACTGCTTTCCCTTCTGGCTATCTATGTGATCGCTGAACGATGGCGTGTGTTATCCAACTCGGTCATGAACAACCAGCAGTTTTTAAACAGCCTGGAAGGGCTCCTTAAGGGAGGAGATATGAGGGCTGCCATGCAATACTGTGATGAAATGGATAAACCCTTTTCAAGAATCATGAAACAGGGCATTAAACGTTTGGGGCGTCCGATCCATGATATCGACGATGCCATCAAAAATGCCGGAAAAAGGGAGGTTCATCTGCTTGAAAAAAAGATGGACTGGCTGGCTACAATAGCCGGTGTGGCGCCACTGCTTGGTTTTTTGGGGACTGTTACCGGTATGATCCAGGCGTTTCAACAAATCCAGACCCTGGAAGGGAATGTGAATCCAAGTGTTCTTGCCGGCGGGATCTGGGAGGCTTTGATCACAACGGCTTCAGGACTGGCGGTCGGTATCATCGCCTACGGTTTTTACAACTATCTGCTGGGACGCATGAACCGTATGATCTTTGACCTCGAGGATTCCTCCACCGAGTTCATTGAACTGCTTCAGAAACCGGCGACAAAAAAACAACTTTAGGAAACAGTGCTTATGAATTTCAGATCTGAAACCGAAGTAAAAAAGCCACTGACGATTTTTGCAGCAGCAGGGTTAACAGACATTGTACTGCTGCTTCTGATTTTTTTCCTGTTGACGTCTTCTTTTGTGACAAATTTTGGTATCCGTGTGGATATTCCGCGCGCCGAAACGGCTGCCGTCACGGACCAGCACTTCATAAATGTTGCCGTCACTCGAGACGGCAGCTTTTATATCATGGGGAATCCGGTTCCCAGAGCGAATGTGGCGGGTTCCATTCGTGAACAGCATCAGCAGCATCCGGGCGCCACTCTGGTAGTTCGTGCTGATAAAAATGCAATAATTGATGATGCCGTTCACGTTATGAATATTGGAAAGGCTTTGAACATGAACATGATGATGGCCACGGAACGCGCAAGCCGCTAATAAAATGCGAAACCTCTCCAGGGAAGAAAAATTCGGGCTAACCATTACATCGGTCATCCATCTGATCGTGATAATAATTGCTCTGATCATGGTGTCTGAACCGGAAGCCAGACAGCGTACGGCTTTCATCGAGATTACCCTGGGTGAGTTTCAGGATGGTACCTTGGCGGAATTCTCCCGTGAAGAAGAGGCGCTTCCCGAGACACGGCCCGATCCTGTTGAGACGGTCACGGAAGAACCAGAGCCGGAGCCCGAACCGGAACCAGAGCCGCAGCCGGTTCCGCAGCCGGAGGAAACGGCTCGCGATGTGGATCTGCCGGACCAGCAGCAGGAGGTGGATTCGGATGTTGTTACCACACCGGATACGGACTTGATAGATCCCCATCAGCAGGTCGAGGAAACAAGGGAAATCGAGGAAACATCAGCCCCTAGACAGGCTCAACAGGATGAAATCGAACAGCGGGGCGAAGAGGAAACAGGTGATATTCGTGGCATACGGGGCAGACCTGATGTGGACCAGGGAACCGGGAATGACCCCATCCGATCGGCACCATTTCAGCTGGAATGGGAAGGTGATTTCAACCGTGCACCTGTAATACAACCCCTGCCCAGTTATGTCGCTCAGACAGAAGCGGTGATATCGGTGAGGTTTGAAGTGCGTCCGGATGGTACAGTGGGGCGCCTGCAACCCATCATCAAAGCCAATCCGGAGTTGGAACGTGAAGTGCTGAGGACACTGCGAACCTGGCGTTTTTCCCGTTTGCCGTCCAATATGCCTCAGGAATCACAATACGGAACAATAACATTCCGCTTCGTTCTTGAGTAGAACCTGGACGTTTCAGAAAAGTATCCGTAGTGTCAAAAAAGAAAAAGCCGATTGTTGTGTATCGGCCTTTTCTTGTAATAAAGCATACCCTCCCCAGAGCATTTACATTATGTAACAGCAATGTAAATAAATTTAATGACAAATATTAATCTATTAATCGGTGAGTCCACTCCGAAAAGTCGGATATATCAATTTCCATAAAAATAGACAATATCAAACCTGCATACCAATGGCAGACAAGTTCGCCGCGAAAAACCCGTAACTACATGATATAGAGTTGTTTAATTCGTTATAAATCCCGATATTCCAGGTGTTCAACCAACTTATTTGCCCATGTTCAAAAAAACGAATAAACAGCAGCAAGCCGATATGTTCACCGGGGCCCGCT
>SLLP01000038.1 GCA_007133995.1 Balneolales bacterium | reverse complement strand
GCCATCGATGCCGGTGCCGTGGATATCGGCGATGATGACCCGGACCAGCTGGAGGTCACCACCCGGCGTGAGGACCTGTTCGCCGTCCACAAGCAGCTTGAGGAGCTCGGCTATTCGATCACTAACGCCGAACTTCAGTGGATACCTGCAACCGAAGTAAAACTGGATGATGCCACCGCACTTACCAATTTCAAGCTGATGAGTTATCTTGAAGATAATGATGATGTCAGCAACGTATTCAACAACATGAAGATGGATGAGGAAACCATGGCAATAGCCGAACAGCTGTAACGGCGTTCAGTCACGGTCCGGCATCCTCTCAACAACATTAACGATGCATATCAAATCACCATTTCTACTGACGGTTCTCTTCGCACTTTTGCTGACCGGCTCGGTTGACAACAACCGCGCCAGGGAGGCAAACCGGGCGTTTCAGGATGGTGATTTCGAACAGGCCGAGATGCTTTACCGTGAAATCCTGGAGCGAAACCCCGAATCGCCGCGCATCCTGTTCAATCTCGGCAACGCGCTGGCCTACCAGGGGAAATTCGATGAATCGTTCGAGGCCTATCATCGGTATCGCGAACTGACCGACGAACCTTCCGGACAATCGGCAGCGGAGTACAACATGGGCTATCTGTTTGGTGAACAGGGAAATATCAGGGAAGCTCTCCGGCATTTCCAGGATGCCATAGAATTGGATCCGGGTGATGAGGATGCCAAGTTCAATTACGAACTGCTGCGACGCATGCAGCAGGAATCGCCGCCCGACCAGGGCGATGACGAGCAGCAGGAGGATCAGCAGCAGGATCCGCAGGACAGTCCGATACCACCGACCCAGGACCAGGATCCGGATCAGGATGACGAGCAGACGCAGCAGTCGCCGTCTGAAGCCGATGAACAGAGTGCGCAATCTGAGCGCGATCAGCAAGGCGGTGCACAGCCTGAAATTACCGACCAGCAGCTTGAGCATGCCGAGAATATCATGAACGCACTCGAACAAATCGAGAAGGACCTGATCAAGGATTTCAAGAAACGCCAGCACGACTCTGTTGACCCTCACGAAAAAGACTGGTGAGAAGAATGAGGTCAATAACCAAACCTGCAGATGATCTTCCGTCTTCCTCCACACCCGGCGAATCGGGGCAAATGCTTTTTGCAATTCTTTTTATAGCACTTTTACCGGCTGCAGGGTTGCAATCTGCACACGCAAGCGACATACGCGTTTCCGCTTCGGTTTCCTCCACACATATCGCTGCGGGCCAACAATTCACACTGACCGTGGAAGTACAAAGCCGTGAACCGCGCAATGTATCAAACCCGGAGCTGCCCGAGCTCTATGGCATGCAGTACTTGTCAAGCCTCCCGCAGACCAGCAGCCGCTACTCTCTGGTCGACGGCATCGCCCAGATGACCTACCGTTTCAACTACACCCTCCTTGCCATGGAATCCGGATCATACGAGATCCCGTCCGTCTATATTTCCGTGGATGATCGTGAGTATCAGACCCGGCCAGTTTACATGAGAATACGCCCTTCCGGAGATGATTCACGCCCTGTAACCCGGCGCACGCGAAGGCCCGATATGTTTCTGGAACTGGAACTTAGCGAAAAGCGCCCTATAAGGGGGCAGCAAATCGTTGCCGAAATCGTACTTTATTTCCGGAATACCATTGAAGTAAACACGTTTCATGTAACCGAAGGCTGGCAGACCGAGGGTTTCTGGCGAGAGGACCTGAACCGGAGTCCAACGCGACGTCCCGAGTCTGTGATCCTTGATGGCACCCCCTACCGTCGTGCCGTACTCAACCGGTACGCTCTGTTTCCCACCCGCGCAGGCGAATTGACCATCCCGCCGTTTTCGATCCGCGCATCTGTTCGACAAAGTGGTCGCTTCCGCGACGATCACAGTGCATTTTTTGACGGGTTCGGCCAGCAGCGAAATGTAGATCTGAAAACATCCCCAAAATTGCTGCGGATACTGGTACCGCCATCACCGCCATCTGACGGACAGCTCATTAGTGCGCTCGGTCAATTCCACGTAGAGCGTACTTTGAGTCAGGATGTGGTGAAACTTGGGGAATCGGTCGATGTGATTACGGAAATAAGCGGAACCGGCAATCTCGGTCTTATCACCCGACCTGTCTTTGAATATCCGGCGAGCTTCGATACCCATCGTCCCAGGGAGGTTATTGAGCGGAACGAGCGATCCCCACAGATGTCGGGCAGCAAACAGTTTCGTGATGTTCTGATTGCCCGCAACGCCGGTACCTTTACCATTCCGGATAATACCATTCTGGTCTATGATGATGCCCGTCGGCGGTACGAGCGCCATATCCTGCCGGAGCTGACGATCGAGGTAGTCCGGGATCCGAACGCACGGATCACTATCGCCCAGGACCACCGGATCCGACTGACCCCCATCCGCGGCTCGGTTACATGGACCAACGCAGAGCGCCCGCCTGTATGGTTTTCGTGGTGGTTTTGGTTCGCACTTGTCATTCCGGCGGGCGTCTTTGCTTACGGATTACGGGTACACCAATATCAGAAAAAACTGAGCAGCGATGATTCGTTTTCACGGAGAGAGCGAGCCATGGACAAAGCCACCAAACTTCTGAAATCCACATCACGAATAACCGGAACCAAGGAAATTTACGGTATCATTCACAAAGTGCTCAGCAATTACATTGCAGACCGCATCAATCTGCCCAATGCCGGTTTGTCTGACAGGCAGATAGTTGAAGAGCTTCGTAAAAAGAATGTGACACAGCCAGTGATCAGGCGTGTACATGTCCTGCTGGAAAAATGTGCGACTGTCCGCTACACACCGTACCCTTCATCACGTGACCTGATGACCAATCTCTCCGAGGCACGCAGGCTCATTTCAGATCTGGAAGCGGAGATATGAGGATAACGGTTCCACATTTATCGACGTCCCGATACATTTGTGCGAAAAGTGAACGCAAGCACGGCACAGGATTCAACCGTCTGTTACGGATGCGTTACCGCCTACCGTTGGTGATTATCATACTGCAATTGTCGTTTCAGGCTTCTTTCATTTTAATGCCCTCATTGACACCGGTCTACGCATTGGCATCGGACGGGACCGCAGCCATCCCGGTTCAACCTTCATCCGCTATCGCTCAGAACCAAACCGGAAGTACGATGGAGGAGCGCCCGCAGGCACTGTTCAACCGCGGTAACTTCATGATGGAGGAGCAAAATTACGCGGAAGCCCTGGAAATATTCCGGCATATCGAGAGCAGCGGATTGGTGTCCGGGCCGCTTTTCTACAACATGGGTATAAGCCATCTTTATCTGGATTCTCTTGGCAAGGCCTCATTCTACTTTCATAAGAGCACCGCTTATCGCGAGACAGCCGATCGCGGACAGGAGGGCATCGCTGCCGTTGAACGGCTGATGCGCACGCGCGGAACGTTCATTCCTCAGCTCCCCTGGTACGCCTTTTTTGACTGGTTCTTTTTCTACATGAACCATCTGGCCTGGATCGTGTGGGGTCTGTTCCTGCTCAACGCGGGAGTGCTCGTACTGGTTGCGGGCTGGCTGTACCGGCCTGACCGAAGAATTGCCATTGCAGGCATGGCCGTTGCTGTTGCCGGCATCATCCTTATCATCGCCAGTGTATCCATCTCCATCTGGGCCAACGGTTACCGGCAGGGTGTGGTGGTGGCGAACAACGTGCCGATCCAGCCTCAGCCCGACCTTATCGTGGACGAAGATATGACTCCGGATTTGGCTTATGAAGCATATACTGTTACATTGGACCAACGTAAAAGCAATTTGCATGAAGACTGGGTGCACATCCGGCTCCGCAACGGAGTGTCGGGGTGGATTCCGGAGTCGACCGTGCGCTTGTTGTGATTTCACTGCGAAAATTATTAGAATTCATGCTGAAGATATTTTAATGGAATAGTCCTGTCGGAATTATTGTTCCGGAATCTTGCAGACATGTTATCGACCTGAACATCAAACAAATCATATTGTCAAATGAGCACCCCCTTAGAGTATATTCAAAAACATCAGGAAACATTTAAAGAGGAACTTTTTGATCTGCTGCGCATACCGAGTATCAGTGCCGATTCGGATTACAATGAGGATGTGCAGCGTGCAGCCAGGTTTGTGGCTGGTCAGCTGAAAAACATTGGGCTGAGCAACGTGAGCATTGAGGAAACCGAAGGGCATCCGATCGTGCTGGGCGAGCATCTGGAAGCGGGTCCGGACAAGCCGACGATCCTTATTTACGGACACTATGATGTGCAGCCGCCCGACCCGCTTGATGAGTGGGAGACTCCGCCGTTTGAGCCGACGGTCCGCGACGGCAAAATATACGCCCGCGGGGCCAGCGATGACAAGGGCCAGTCCTACACGCACATCAAGGCCATTGAATCTTTTCTGAAAACCGGCACCGAGCTGCCGGTCAACGTGAAGTTCATTATAGAAGGTGAAGAGGAGATCGGCTCTCCCAGCCTGGTGCCTTTTCTGGCAGCCAACAAGGAGCGGCTTGCCTGCGACATGGTACTTGTCTCGGACACAGCCATGTTCGCCAAGGATACACCATCGATCACCTACGGCCTGCGCGGCCTCATGTATCTTGAAGTGGAGGTAACCGGACCCAATCGCGACCTGCATTCCGGTGTTTATGGCGGCGGGGTTCAGAATCCGGCCAATGCCCTTTGCGAGATGATTGCCAAGCTCAAGGATGAGAAGGGCGTGATTCAGATCCCCGGATTCTATGACAAGGTGCGCGAGCTGACGAAACAGGAGCGGGAAGCATACGAGGAGCTCCCTTTCGATCAGGAAGCCTACAACAAGACGCTCAATATTGAGGAAGAATTTGGCGAGGAGGGTTTCTCAACACTGGAGCGTGTGAGCGCCAGGCCTTCGCTGGATGTGAACGGCATCTGGGGCGGATATCAGGGCAGGGGGGCCAAAACCGTGCTTCCCGCCAGGGCGTTTGCCAAGATCAGCGCCCGGCTGGT
>SLLP01000043.1 GCA_007133995.1 Balneolales bacterium | reverse complement strand
TTCCATGGTATCACCCTGCGGATTGGCGGCCATCTCTCCACTGGGCACCAACGGTTTTTCATGGATTTCGATCACCTGTGCAAACAACTCGAGCACCGAGGGTTCCATTCCTTCGATCGTTTTGCCGCTGAACAGGTCAATCCCGAAATACAGCGCTTCGCCAATGCGAAAATGGTTCACGCTGTCGGGCAGGTCGCCGCGCAGAATCAGTGGCAGCACGACGGTGGTTCCGCCGGAAACCCAACGGATGCTGCGGTTGAACTTGAGATCGATGATCTGCTTGTAGAGGGCCAGCTGAATGAGCTTGTCCGAGCTGGGCATCACCCCGTGAAGACAGTTCAGGTTGGTTCCGAGTCCGATCACCTCAATGTTCGGCAGCTTGAAGATCTCCCCGTAAAAATCGACGACTTCTTCACGCATCACCCCTTCACGCAAATCCCCCATTTCAATCATGATGATGATCATGTGCTTGCGATTCTGTTTGACCGCCTCATCGGAGAGCAACCGGATGGTGGCCAGTTCCGTGTTGAAACTTACATCGGCATACTCTACAACATCCTTGATATACTTTTTGGGTGGGGGCTTGATGTAGACGGTCTGCACATTCGGATCGATGCTTTTGACCACCTTAAGATTGCTGACGCGCGAATCGTGTATCTCCCGTGCTCCGAGATTGATCACTTCGCGGATATACGCTTCATTTCCGCAAAAGAGCTTGGTGACCACGCCCCATTCAATATCGTGATCCTGGAAAAGATTCTGCAGAAACTCATAGTTGTGTTTAAGTTTCTCGCGGTAAAGCTTTAGATATGCCATGGCTACTTCCTGTACCTCATTTCAAGGTATTTATTGGTAAAGCCTGCACGCTGATATAAACGCAGGGCGGGGTTATCGGGCTCCACATGAAGTGCGATATCACCCCGGGCAGTTTCGATCACCTTTTCTATCAGGATCTTTCCAATGCCGCGTCCCCGGGTTTTCTGATCTACTGCAATATAGACCAGGAGGTTTTCCGGTACAAATCCACTCATTCCTGTTTCACAAACAACGACCACACCAAGAACTTCATTATCCTCTTTTGCAAGCATGATAAATCCTTTGCGGCCTTCAATTCTGCCCAGCGCATAGTCCAGGCAGTTCATAATTTCGTTTTTGGGATCGCGGAACTTGTCCAGATGCTCGTGAAGAAAATCAACGATCATTTCCGGCGTCACAGATGAGTTTCTGTAATTTTCCGGGGTGAGGGTTTCAGTAGTAAAGTTTTGCTGCATGGTAATCATTTAAGTGATGGCGATATATGTAATTGAGAATGAAAATTTCTGCATTCAGTAATACAACAGCCGCTTTCATCATATCAAGTGGTTTGTCATGCATTGCTCCTGTCCGGGAATGCGAATGAAAATGTCACAAATACGGCAAATGATGCCGTCAGTCCGAAAATGATGGGATCCAGTCCCAGGGGCATCGAAAACTGATAGGGAACATGAAAAGGCAGGCTGTCGTCTGACAGCAGGGTCAAACCCAGCGTGAGTGCACCGCCGGTGATCATGGACCACCAGGCCGCTGAGTTGCTGCTGCGCTTCCAGTAGATGCCGCCAACAATCGGCACCAACAGCGCAGATACCATAAAGGCATACGAATAGAGCATAATCTGCAGCACCGTATCGAATAACGCCGCCAGCAGAAACGCAAGCAGGCCCAATGCCAAAGTGACGAGCTGCGACAGCCGGATCATGGATATTTTGCTTGTATCTACACCAAACACTTTTTCGATGATATCCGTTGTCACGTTGCCGGATGCGGCTACCAGACAGCTGTCGGCCGTGGACATGATCGCCGAAAAGTAGGCAGACATCATCAGCCCCATCAATCCGACCGGCAAGACTGTTCGCAGCAACATGGGCAGGCCCTCTTCATGGTGCATCTGAGCGGCCATTTCGTAACCCATGTAGGCAAACATGCCCTGCTCGGCGGCAACTTTGGCAAACAGTCCAAGCGAAACTCCCATAAACGCCATGATGGGCCATTCCAGCAGTCCGGCCAGGTACCAGGCTTTCTGGGCGTCCCTTTCATTTCGGGTGGCATAGATGCGCTGGTAGAGCGTCATACCGACAAACCAGATGGGCAGGATAGTGATGCCCCAATTGACCAGCTGCTGCCAGGAGATATTGCGCAGTGACAGCATCTCAGGTTCTACCGTCTCCCGGATCACCTCTATTCCGCCGACAGCAAAATAGCTGACCGGTATCCCTACAAAAATGAGTCCGCCCAGCAGCAGTATCCATTGAAACGTATCGGTATAGATTACCGCCTTGATACCGCCCATCACGGTGTAGACAATAATGATAAAGGCCATCAGGTACAATGCGGCATCCAGACTCATCCCGTCAAATGAGGACGAGGCCAGGCGGGCTCCGGCAAGCATCTGCGAACTGCTGAAGCCAACATATCCGATGGCGGATACAATACCGGCCAGTAGAGCCACACGGGCATTGAAAAAGTGGCTGAATACTTCCGGCATGGTGAAAAAACCCTGTTCGGTGGAGAGGTTTTTCACTTTGGGGATGAGAAAAACGGCGGCCATCCAGGCACCTACAAGACCGGTGAAAAGCATCCAGGACCCGGATATGCCCATAAGAAATCCGAGGCCGCCCAGACCAATGGAAAAGCCCCCTCCGACATCGGTCGCCACCACGGACAGGCCGACGTGCTTGTACCCCATCTTGCGACCGCCGATATAGTACTCCTCAGCACCCTTGTTCCGGAAGTAAAAGTAAAAACCGATGCCCAGAATGATGGCGAAATAAAGAACAAAAACCGCTAAATCTACAATATTCATTGGTTGGATAGTTTGTCAGGACAACCTTAAATATTGCCATTAATCGAAGCAATAGCAAACCGGCATCGGATTGGATATATGTGTATCTTGTCCGGATTCAACGATCTGAAAACATTGAAAATTAAAACCTGAATCACGTTACATGAAAATCCAACTGAAGCGAATTGACAACGCCTTTCACCTGGAGGCTTCAAACGAACTGGGCAATAAAATTGAAATGGACGGTGCTCCTAAAATCGGCGGATCAGACAAGGCCGCGCGCCCGATGGAAGTGCTGCTGATGAGCATGGCGGGTTGCAGCTCCATGGATGTGCTGGACATCCTCAGAAAGCAGCGCCAGTACGTCGAGGATTTCCGAATCGAAGTGGATGCCGAACGCGAAAAGGACAAAACCCCGGCACTGTTTACCGACATCCATTTCCATTTCTTCCTGAAAGGCGATCTGAATGAAAAAAAAGTGGAGCGCGCGGTGAACCTTTCCATGGAAACATACTGCTCGGTTGCCAAAATCGTTGAAAAAACCGCTAAAATAAAATGGGAATACACGATCGAGTGATCGATCTCGACTTTTTTGACACACCCCGGCAAAACCTGTCACAAACAGCATTTCATCTGTTTAAAACTTTATGATTCATATCGTCACATAGAATGTCCATGGCGTTTTTAAACATGCGTCTTTGTTTCCGGGGCTTTGCCCGGTCATGGACATTTCATCATTTCAATATCACTTCGACAACCCGCATATGAAAAAAATTACGCCTGATTACGAGTCGACACTGAAGGATCTTTCTCCGGGACAGATCAACGAACTGGAGATGCATTCGTTTCTTAACCTCGTGAATGTCATTTATTCGCTGCTTGAGCTGCTGATCATGGATGGCAGGCAAAACACATATTTGGCAGAAGCGCTGCAACTCACCAAAGGTCTGACTGACGAAACCCGTAAGGGAAAGGTGGATATCTTTTTCCCTGAGCACGTCAGGGAGTACAAAAATGTTATCCGACGTACCCTTCATTCACTTGAAAAACAGGCCCTGGATGAGGCGGAACGTTCAGAAGTGAGAGATGCGCGCGCTCTGCTGGATTATGTTTTTTCTGTTCTGGATGCCCGGCTTCGTGAACTGTATGATCGCATACCTGCACCAGACCAGTGGCAGCATTTTACCATCGATGAGATCAAAAAGGAATACGAGGAGTTCTTCTTCACCTTGGAAAAAAACAGCAACAACCGATACCGCATCGTCAAAAACATAGCCTGCAAGGAAAAAAACGACTATCTGGTGCACCTGGATATCGACAACACCGACAGCAGTACCATAGATATGCCGTTGCTGTTCAAGGATGTAATACGGGATCTCATTTCAAATGCCCGAAAATACACCCATCCAGGCGGAACCATCCAGGCAGGTATCCGGCAACATACCGGCATCCTGCGATTTGTTGTTGCCGATAACGGGATCGGCATTCCAGAAGAGGAGCTTCCGCTTGTCTTTGAATACGCTTATCGCGCATCCAATGTCGGTGAGATCCGAACCATGGGCGGCGGGTTCGGTCTGACCAAGGCACTGCACGTCGTTCAACAGTTCAAGGGCGACATGTGGATCGAATCCGAACTGGGTAAGGGCACAAAAATCGTCATAGAACTGCCTGTTCCTGAGGGTGTACAGCAGCCGATCCATGGAGCAAGCCATGAAAAAAAGATTTGAAACCAGGGCCATCCGCGAACAGGCTGAACGATCACAGCACCGGGAGCACTCGGTCCCGGTCTACCTCACTTCCAGCTTCGTTTTCGACTCTGCGGAACACGGTCAGGCGTTGTTTGCCGGTGAGGTCAAGGGCAATGTATACAGCCGGTACAGCAACCCGAGCACCGATGAATTCATCCGGAAGATATGCCTTCTGGAGGATGCGGAAGACGGCATCGCGACGGCATCCGGTATGGCGGCGGTTTTTGCCAGCATCGCCGGTCTGCTGGAGAGCGGCGATCACATACTGGCGGCCCGGTCGGTGTTCGGCTCCACACACCAGATTCTCACGCAACTTCTCCCCCGCTGGAACATCACGCACACTTATGTCGATATCGGAAAACCGGAAACATGGGAGCCGGAGATCCGCAAAAACACCCGGATGCTTTTCCTGGAGACCCCTTCGAACCCCGGAC
>SLLP01000168.1 GCA_007133995.1 Balneolales bacterium | reverse complement strand
AGCGCAGTTCGGCATGTGGCCGAGTCCGGATATCTACAACATGCACCTGCTTCAGACGGGCAAGAACAAGGATTCGCCGCTCAAGCGGGTGATGACCTGGAAAACCGATGTGATGCACGTGAAGCGGGTCAGTCGTGATCAGTTTGTGGGATACGGCACCAGTTACCAGGCGCCTCGCGACATGACCATTGCGGTGATCCCGATCGGCTACTCCAACGGGTATCCCAAAGCGCTGTCAAACCGTGGTTATGTGCTCATTAACGGCAAGAAGGCGCCGGTGACCGGCCTGATCAACATGAACGTGTTCATGGTGGATGTGAGTCACATTCCGGAGGTGAAGGTTGGCGATGATGTGGTGCTGATCGGCACGCAGAAAAACCACACGATCACGATCAAGTCCTTCGCCGAGATCGCCAATTCGATCAACAACGAGCTGGTGAGCCGGCTGCCAACGGCCATCCCGCGCCGGGCGGTGCGTTAGGTGCAGAGAAATTTTTTGAATTACTGAAAAATCGAATATTTCAACTTCAGGGTTTGAAGTAATGGCATCTTATGGATGGCTTCTAAATAGCCTTCAATGGCTTCCTGGATATTAGCTTTTGTTTCCTCAAGAGTCTCTCCCTGACTGTAACAACCCTTTAATGCCGGGACTTCAGCCCAATATCCGCCTTCTTCTGCCTTATGTATGATAGCTTTCAGTTTCATAGCTATTAATTGGTATTCCCCGATAACGTAAAAATACTACATGCTGTATAAATTAAAATTCGGACCACAGTAAAGACAATCGTGGCCCGTGACAGGTCTGATCAACATGAACGTTTTCATGGTGGATGTGAGCCGGCACGGCCATGATATTTTCATTGAGGAGTAATTCCCGATGGCCGTTGTAAATCAGAAACATTCGATCCAGCTGTAAATTATCAAAAGCTGAGAGCATGGAGAAGGAAATATTGAATCCATAATTTGAGATATCCCTTTTCAAATAGGTTTGGATGAAATTCTAAGATTCGAATTTAGATTTTCAAGGTTTTAATAAAAAAATAAGCAGAAATTCTAAAGCTTAAGTTCAGAATTTCTAAGTTTATCTGCTTTTTTGATGGAGATTAAAGGATGGTGAAACTCCGGTTTCCGACGACCATCCCGCGCCGGGCGGTGCGTCAGACGACGGAATTAAGGGTAATTGCATTCTCATTCGTCGCATATGAAATGTCCATGACCGGGAATTCCCCGCTCACACAGAAGTATGATTAAAAACGTCATGGACATTCTATGTGACCTTAGAACCGAAGGTCACGATGTGAAATCAAACTTATTAAACACATGAAATTCCTGTCTCACTTTATTGGGTATAAAAATGAATAGATGTCATGTTACACAGTGTCTGATCGTCGTCACCATCATGCTTGCGGCATGCCGGGTGTCCGGGAATGGTCTGGATCGGGAACCGGCAGACAATGAAATACGATATTATCCGGAAGGGGGGCAAACAACGGCCACGAATCCGCCCTATTTTGCCTGGCTGCCGGTAGACGGAATCGACACCTACACGATACAATACTCGAAAACGGATTCCTTTGAACCCGATCATACGGTCACAGTGGAAGATATTGACATGACGGTATACATTCCCGTCGAGTTGATGGAACCGGGAAACTGGTACTGGCGATATGGCTACAATGATGACGGAAAGAGCCATTACAGCCGTGTTCGAAGCTTCCATATTCCGGAAGATGCGATTGATTTTCCCCTGGTCACGGCTGATACACTCATCGAAAGAGTACCCGAAAGCCGCCCGCGTTTGTATTTCACTCCCGGGATGGTCGAGGATATTCGATCGGATACGCAGGGTCGGTATGATCATTTGATCAAAGATGTCATTCAAGAGGCTGAAGAAATCCTTCTGATGGATGAGCCCCTGTTTCAGGAACCTGAAATGTGGGATTTGTCGACGGAGGATTATCGCCCGCGCTACCGGGAGGCCTGGCGTTCCATGCGTCCCTACACACAGCGGATGGTTACCAGTGCACTCGCGTATCTTTACACGGGTGACACGCGTTTTGCCGACGAGGCCAGGCGTCGGTTGATGCACTTCATGACATGGGATGTCGAAGGTGCTTCCAGCACCCTCTGGCCGACAGAACTGGGCATGGATATTGCAGCTAACGCCCCTGCAGTGTTTGACTGGATTTATGATACCCTGAGTGAAACGGAGCGGCAGATTTGTATTGAAATCCTTACAAAACGCATGATTCAAATCAATCGTGACGTACACCGTGCAATGCCCATGGAGGCGCGCCCTTATGACAGTCACCCCGGCCGCATGGTCGTTTTTGCCATTGAAGGTGGAATCGTGCTGGCTCATGAGGCGGAAGAAGCCCGCGACTGGCTTGACTACACATTGCGTCTGTTATGGAGTACGTATCCGGCCTGGGGAGGTGACGAAGGGGGTTGGCACGAGGGCCCCTGGTACTGGAGTGGCTACATGAGATCGATGGCCCGGATCGCCTCCAAACTGGATGATTATGACATACCTTTTAAAAACAAGCCGTTTGTTCAAAATACAGGCTATTATGGATTATATGCGGCCTATCCGGGACGACCAACGGGAGCATTCGGAGATGGACATCATCGGGCATTGGGAGACCGGCCCGGTGTTGTCATGTATTTGCTCGCCAGGCTCTACGATAACCCGTATTTCAGATGGCATGCCGATAAGCTGAACGCCAGGCCTTCGGGGCGCAAAGCAGTAAGCTTTCATGATCCCGGTCGGCCGGCCAAATCACCTGATGATTTGCCGCATTCACGTGTTTTTTATGATGTCGGACTGGCAGCATTGCACAGTGACATGGGAGATCCTGGCAATAATATCATGATGCTCCTGAAAAGTAATCCGTATGGTGCGCTAAGTCATAATCATGCCAGCCAGAATGCCTTTGTCATAGAGGCCCATAAAGAGCCGCTGGCCTTGAGCAGCGGAGCACGGCAAACACATTTTGAACCGCATCATGTGGATTGGATCTGGCATACAAAAGCACATAACAGCGTCCTGGTTGACAACAAAGGGCAAAACATACGTGAAAGGGAGGGTTCAAGCGGGCGAATCATTGCCCATAAGGAAAAAGGGGATTATGCCTATGTTGTTGGAGATGCCACCCGCGCTTATGGGGACCGCTTGAAGCGGTTCCATCGTCACGTTTTGTTTTTGAGGCCCCATCTTTTTGTTATATATGATGAATTGCAAACCCATGGTGATCCTTCCACTTTTCAGTGGTTGTTACACAGTCCGACCGGGATTGCCGTGGATGTCAATCAAAATCTGATGGTCAACAAAACGAATAATGTTCGATTGACCACCCGTTTTCTGACTCCGGATTCTTTGCAATATACCCAGCATACCGGTTTTACTCCGCAGGTGGAAGACTCCACCCTGATGCGGAATCAATATCATATGACCGTGTCCACGACGGACGCTGCCGGTTCGAATAAATTTGTCACACTCTTGCGTGTTGATCGCTTTGACGGAGATCCGGTTGCCACGCCCGAGCCACCGTCCACACCCCGCCGGGAGCTTCCCTTGCGGATGATAGGCGAGGATGATGAAAAAGCTTCCGGCAATGTCCCTTTTTCCGGAAGGGCCGAAGAATATCTTGTCAATGAATTACCGAATGATGCGATACGATCCGACTTTGAGGAACATTTTCTCCGGGCGCAACTCATTCCGGCAGAAGGGGGCGTTGCACTGCGGATTGGTGATGACCTGATCCTGATTCGGAACCAGAATGAAGAGCGCCTCACTACAAGCGATGCCGAAAGCACTGAAGATGTTGAAGTGCGCAGGAATTTCTATTAAAATGAGATAATTTAATAGACCTCGAGAAAATACATGTTGAAAAAACCATGGGTTCCTTGTGAACCATTGAAGAAGTTGTTTTTTGTATGAACGAGCTGGTGAACCGGCTGCCGACGGAATCACCATCGACCGCGTTGCATTGATGGCCGCGGTCATGCAACAATTTAGAGGGTAAAAGTGCTTTACGTTTTTTTTGTTTTTCATTAATATATGACATGTACGTAAAGTGCATGACATGACTCGCGTTTTACAATTACTGGTCATTATAGCGCCCTTGGTGACGCATGCTCGAAATGACGATTTTGAAGAAACTATAGTGAGTGTGCTGACCCAAGGGCTTTTTTATAACTATCATCAGGTGCAAATGAAAAGAACTGGCAATGTTATGTTTATTCGTAAAATTGTGACTGTTAGTTTTGACGTCACTAAATTTAAGCCTATATACAAATGACGGGTAAATGGTTAACTTAATACCTGTTATAACATCAGATTTTAATACTTAGCAATTGTTCAAGAATGCCAAAAGTTAATCCTGATATCTTAAAATGGGCTCGAGAATCAGCTGGGTTAAGCTTAGAAGAAGCAACTTCTAAGTTGAAATTAAACGCTGCTTATGGCAAAACTGCGACCGAAAGACTTTTAGATCTTGAAGAGGGTAATACTGAGCCAACTCGTAATATGTTAGTTAAAATGTCAAAGAAGTATCATAGACCACTTTTAGCTTTTTATTTATCTGAACCTCCATTGAGAGGTGATCGAGGACAAGATTTTCGGTTACTACCCACTGATCAACCACCTATAAATGAAGGTTTATTAGATGCCTTATTTAGGGATGTATCTGCCAGGCAGAGCCTTGTTCGAGAATCAATTATTGATGAAGATGAAGAAAACATACTTGAATTTGTCGGTTCAAGAAATATTGAAGACGGAATAGAAGGTGTTTTAAACACTCTTAAAAACACTTTAAACTTGTCACTACAAGAGTTTAGAAATGCACCAAATCCTGCAGAAGCTTTTAAAATTTTAAGAGATAAAGCAGAGAGTACAGGTGTATTTATACTATTACTTGGAAATTTGGGGAGTCATCACACAAATCTCGATGTTGAAACTTTTCGTGGTTTTGCACTAGCCGACAATATTGCACCATTCATTGTAATTAATGATCAAGACAGTACTAGTGCATGGT
>SLLP01000018.1 GCA_007133995.1 Balneolales bacterium | reverse complement strand
TGCGTCGCGCCCGTGCCGCAGCCATAAATATTGTGCCGACTTCCACAGGTGCCGCCAAGGCAGTTGGACTTGTATTGCCGCATCTTGACGGCAAACTTGACGGTGGCGCCATGCGCGTTCCTGTGGCGACCGGTTCACTTACTGACTTTACAGCTCTTGTTAAAAAGGAAACCACGCTGGAAGAAGTAACGGAAGCTTTTAAAAAAGCTGCTGAAGGTCCGCTCAAAGGCCTTTTGGAATTTACGGACGAGCCAATTGTGTCGTCGGATATTATAGGCAATCCTCACTCAACCATTTACGATTCCGATATCACCAAAGTGGATGGAAAATTGGTGAAAGTGGTTGGCTGGTACGATAATGAAGCCGGCTATTCGGCACGTACCGCTGACCTGATTCTCCGTATAGGATAATCAAAAGAATTAAGTCGTGTTGATGGTCCGGGAATCCGGGCCATTAACCGCTTTTTCTTTATTTTCATGCCGGTGTTTCATACCATTCAAGTTCACCGGCATTACGGGATGTAGCGCAGTCCGGTAGCGCGCCTCGTTCGGGACGAGGAGGTCGCAGGTTCAAATCCTGTCATCCCGACTTCACCCATAGGACATTAAAAGAACCAAACAGAATCTCGAGAGTCAAACCACAACTGCTGGTTTTTTTGGATGTGGAACTGGTTTCCGGTTACCCAAGCCACTAAAGCACCCGGGTAACCGGTATATTAAGCAAGACCTACCGGAAAAATTTCCCTATTTAATAAAGTTCATCACCCGTGTTTGGGTGAACTCGGGGGTGGTCAGCCGGTAGAGATACAGACCGCTTGAAAGGTGTTCCGCATCAAAGATAACCGTGTGGTATCCGCTGCTCATCGTTTCGTTCATCAGAACCGCTACCAACTGACCCGAAACGGAAAAGACTTCCAGACGAACGTGGGTGGGTTGGGTTAGAGAGAACCCGATATTGGTTGTTGGATTGAACGGATTCGGGTAGTTTTGGGAAAGGTTAAAATCCGTTGGGTGTTCTTCTGGTTCCGTGGATGTAACCGGACAAGTTCCCCATAAGGGTTGGTATTCGGGTAAAAGGGGGCTACCCGTTGAGAAATCTTCAGGTTCCGTGGCAATGTTCGAGACACACCACATATTTATCGGTTGGTTGAATTGAGATTCCTGGAACATCCCATCCATACTTGTGACATTGCTGACATCCCAGCTGCCGATGGGTTGGTTGAAAATGGATTCCCGGAACATATTCTGCATATCCGTGACATTACTGACATCCCAGCTGCCGATGGGTTGGTTGATCTTCACCGATAATGATGGATTGTGCAAAAATATTGGCGGAAAAAGGCTCCGGGAAGTACCTTCCAGACTTCTTTCTTATTCTCTCTTCTTCTCTCTTCTTCTCTCTGATGATACCGTTTATTGGTTATCTCCGGAATGCGGCAGAGTAAACGTAAAAGTGGTCCCTCTTTTGACCATGCTTTCCCCGGTCAGCACACCGCCATGGCGGTTGATCATCTCCTTGGTCATAACCAGACCGAGTCCGGATCCCGATTCTTTACCGGTACCCCTGGTAGTGACGGTCTTTTCTTTCGCAAGTATTTTTTCCAGCGTATCCTGATCCATTCCGACACCATTGTCAATGATGCTGATTTCACAGTGTTCAGGCTTGTCTACAGCTTTTATAATTATTTTGCCACCCCGGGCAGTGAATTTGAGGGCATTACTGACAAGATTTCTCAGGATGGATTGCAGCATGTTTCGATCAGCATAAACTACAATATGTTCAGGAATGCTGGTTTCAATGCGGATATCCTTGCTGTCGGCAAGACTCTTGAACAGGTCCGCAATATCCTCGACGGTTTCATGCAGCTTTTGGGATACCGGATGATAAGGCATTTTTCCGGTCTGCAGTGTAATCCAGTCCAGTAACTGATTCAGCAATGATACAGCAAGGTTGGAAGAGTTGATAATCTGTGCCACCATCTCTCTTCGTTCTTCATCCGTCAGCTCCTCAAATTCTTCCTGCAGCATGCTTGCAAATCCCAAAATCCCCTGAAAAGGAGATCTCAAATCATGCGAGACAATTTTTATCATGCGCTCGTTGGTGAAATTGGTATCCCGGAGCTCCTCTTCAACCTGCTGCCGCTGATCAATCTCATCCTCGAGTTTCTGCACCATTTTTTTCAGATGATGCGTATGTTTACGGACCCCGTCAGCCAGCTCCTTGTTTTTTATCCGAAGCCGAACGGAGTTCCACCTGACCAGACCGAAGATGACTCCGGCAAACAGCATGAGATAGACAAGGATCATGACATTGCCTTGCCACCAGGGTCGCATTATGACAAAGCTGATCGCCAGTGGTTCCGACCAATCCGTTGAATTGCGCGATGCCCGAACTTCAAAAGTGTACCGGCCCGATCCCTGAAAGAACCGGGTGAACTCCGGATTGTGGGTAGGTTCAGACCAGTCTTCCCCACTTCCTGCCATGCGATTCTGATATATGATGTCGTCAGAAGGAAAGTCCAGTGTGGTGAATGAGAACGTCATACTGCGTACGTGACTGTCAAGCCGGCGCATTTCTGTGGTGGTATAGGTCGTGTCCTGAACTCTCCAGTATCGCAACCTTACCGGTGATGCTTTTGATATGATTTCTCCATTATTGTAGTAGCTCACACCCACATTTGTACCCATCCATAAATGGCCATTACTGTCAAGCGATGCCGCTCCATGTGAAAAACTTGTCGATACAAGTCCGTTGGCCAGTGAAAAATTCCGGATTTGCGAAATCTCGTTATTCTCGTTTTTGGACAGCAGGTGCAGACGGCGATTGGAACCAATCCAGACTTTGTCTTCATTTGACCGAATCCATCGAATATTTCCGTCCACATTATGAGATACTTTCTCGATTGAGGGAACGGACGCAAAGGGATCAAATGAGTAGAGGCCTTCCGAGCTTCCAATCCACAGATACCCGTTTGTGTCGGGATGAAGATAGTTCAGTATGGAATAAGCAGGCGGGGGTGTTTCAAACGTATCCCAGCTTACCCGTACAAAAGCTTCATTTTCGCTGTGATACCATGCCAGGTAGCCGGAGTTGCCCGAAATCCATACCAGTCCGTCACGAGTTCGGGTGATGCCCGTGATTGCCTGATCGACACCCTGATCAGGACCAGCGTGCTCCAGGGTGTTACCGGACGGGTTGAAAAGGATCAGTTTTCCCGTATTGGTCACCAGCCAGATATCGCGATTGTCCGCGGCGATGGAATTGGTGATGTGAGTGTAATCACCAAGATCACGAAGCAACGTTCCCTCGCGTGTACGTGTATTGATGGTGTGTATGCCGTCATGAGTGAATGCATAAATCCGGTTTAGCTCCGGTACCAAACGAGCGTGATAGATGAGTTCCTGATCCAGATAAGGTAACTTTTCGACATTCGTACTGCCCGCCATCCGATAAAAAAAACCTTCATATGTGGCAATCCACAAGGTTTCACGATCGTCGGTGATCACATCGGTTACAAAGCGTCGGGGAAGGCCCTTGTCCGGTCCGATATTGCCGAATGGCATATTTGGGATGAAGGCAACACCGTGATCCGTGCTGACCCACTGGTTGCCGTTGTTGTCAATATGATTGTGCTTGACGAAGTTGGAGAAAAAAGTGCGATGTTCTGTGATGCTGTAATCCGTGGTATTTATCCGAAACAATCCATCTCCGTCAGTACCGATATCAATATGATCGTCGTCGATGATTGTAATGTTGTCAACGATGGTACCACGGGTAGAATGAATGAATGATTGTCCGGTCACTGCTCTTAAATTGGCATCCCAGGTGATAAGGTACAGCCCGAAATCGCTGCCTACCCAGTAAGTGGAACTGCCGGCGTGTTTGATGTCCCGCAAGAGATTCGGCAGTCCCGTATTTACTACACGTGTAATGGCCTGTTCGCCTTCGGCCAGATAGAGCAAGTTATTGCCGGCCGAGGCAATGAGTACTCCACCTTCTCTGTCGTCTTCAAAGCTGTAGGATCGCACCAGCTGGTTCTGGTTGACGGGACTGAAAGCAAAGGATAGTGGCCGGATTTGAAGTTGGTCATTCAAAAAATAAATGGCATTCTGTCCGGCAAGTAAAATGCGATCGTTGGCAGTCTTATGAAGACGGCGTATCTGCCGGTCACCGTCGGTCGGATTAAATGCAACCGGGGAGAATGAGTCGGGTGGATTGTGATTGTTTACTTCAGCGAAAGCAATTCCGTTGTCAGTGGCAACGAACAGGCGGTTCTGGTCATCCAGTAGTGTGTGTTTTATGAAGGAGTCGGGCAAACCGTTCTGTACCCCGTAATGATAGAAGGTATAGCCATCATAAAATGCGAGACCGTCATCTGTGGAGATTACCAGGAGTCCGGATGGAAGCTGCTTAATATGCTTGACGAATGTCGACGGCAGACCATCCTCCGTGGTATACAGGCGGTGCGTCGGATTATTACCGGAAGCAACCGTCGACAGCAGCAGCATCAGAGCAACGGATAAAAAGGAAAGTCTGCCAATCTGCATGATAAATACAAGCACGTGAAAATATTTCTATAGCAGGAAAATTGAATTCTTAAAACCGGGAGATTCAGAATATTAGATGATATTTTTTACGTATGTAGATCCCCCCCCCAGCCGGCCGGTTTCCCGCGATTGCCGATTACGAAAAATAAATGCCGTTTACAATCGCATATATATACAAAAAAAAACAGCATAATGCCATTGGTTTATCGCCTGGTTTATCGCCAGTTTATAACTTGGTTGATAGTACGGCACCAAGTCAGGCGTTGTGTTTTACGTAAGCTTTTGAGATAGTGTTTATGCAGGAGAAATATTCATGCACTTCGCCATTGTCATTTAATGAATCAATTCAATATGATTCTTTTGACTGTCAATAGGAGCAGCAGTCGCAAAATGAGGCACGCGGGTCTCGTTTTCAACATCCTGATGGTGTTCATCATCACGGGAGTGATCTACCTGTTGATCGGATACGTGTTCAACGTGGCGCTTTAAACAG
>SLLP01000175.1 GCA_007133995.1 Balneolales bacterium | reverse complement strand
TCTAACGGCATAAATACTGATAATTTATTAGTATGGGAATAGTTAAAGCATATACTTGCAAAACCGGAAGTAAATATGCGCATGCGATGTACAGTATAATTCAGAAGATTGATATCAATTGTTAACAAGTGCTTCAGCGTGTCAGGAGTATCTTGTTCGGCTAATTATGAACACGAACATGCTAAAAAAGATTTAGATATGAAAAAAACAAATTACAGCAGAAATTTTTCACTGGTCCTGGCCCTGGCCCTGGCCATGCTATTCACCGCAAGTTGTGATGTAAATAACAGCACCAGTTTGTCTTTTGGGGAAAGGAGTGATCTCGTGCCCAATCTGGATCCTATTGGTGGTGCCGATAATGTAACCGTCAGAGTGAATAAGAACAATAATGTCAGTTACTTCGATGTAAATTTGTCACTAATTGCGTCCGGTGCAGACATTGAAAACGGGCAGTATTATGGATGGTGTGCGAACTGGAATGCCCCGATTGATATGAATCGTGATTATGATGGTATTACACTCTATTCATCCCATAATGACAAGAACTGGAATAAAATGAATTACTTTCTGAACATGAGAGAGCACTATTCCGCAACGATTGAGGGGGCCGGCTACAAGGAGATGCAATCCGTGGTATGGGCGCTCATAGAGTTCAATGAATTTGACATCGAAACGGATCATGTACTGGATGATGTCAACAAAGAAGCTTTTCATGCCATGCTGAGTGATGTGCGTGAAAACGGAGACAGTTTTGAGCATGCGGACGCAACCGTAAGTGCTGTGCTGGCAGATATGTCCAGTCATGAGACCGATGGCAAAAGTACACAATCGGTAATTGTTGAGGTATCGAATTAGCCTGGCTTGCCCGGGATCCGGTTTTTTGACGCCAATGCAAATACCGTGATAAAAAGGGGATTTGGCAGCCGGAATATTAATAAAATCTAACCATAACGGGCTCAAAGTTTCTTTATCATGTAGCAAGGTCATGCGGGACCCATGTGGGGCCAGTGACATACAGTTGAACTATCATAACATCAGATAAATAAAAACAAAATCGAGGGATCGACCATGAAACAGTTGAAAGCGATCAAAGTACTTCTTCCGGTGCTGCTTGTTGCGTTTACATTCACACAGTGCGACATTCAGGATTCGGGGGTGGGCTCATTTGATGACGTCACCGACAAGGTGCCTGACTTCCAGGTAATGCCGGGGGCCGAGAGTGTAACCATGAAAGTGGAACGAAACAATGACAGGGGCTATTTCAATATCGATCTGTCCAATGTCGCAATGGAATCAGAAGTTCTTGATGGAAGCTACCTGGGATGGTGTGCGCACTGGAGCGCTCCGATTGATGCCCGTGGCGAAGTGTACGATGACGTCACGTTGTATTCCACGCGCTACGATAAAAACTGGAACAAGCTGAACTATGTTCTGAATCACAAGGTACGCTACTTCAGAGATATCGAAGGGGTATCCTACAAGGAAATTCAGGCTGCTATCTGGACTCTGATTGATTTCAAGGAGTTCGATATTGACGAGAATCAGATATTTGACAACCTTAACCGGGAAGCTTATGATGCCGTCATGAGCGATGTCGAAGCCAATGGTAAAAATTTCCAACATGGCCCCGGCACCATTCACGCTGTATTCGCTGACCTGTCGAAATATCAAACCAGTGGTGAGCCGACTCAAACCGTAGTTTTTGGGAAAGGACAAACAGCCTGGGGTGGAGATGTCGATGCCGGAGGACCTCCGGGACCACATTTTAATTACTTTGACACGAATCTTGATAATGAACAGGGTATTGTTGTTGGAGCTACAAAAATACCGGCTGGTACGGTAATGGTAAGTGATCCCGATAACGGAAAAGTCACCATCACCATAAATCTTGACAATGATGGTTTGACCGGATGGTTTTTACAGGAAGGTAATGAAACCGTAAAAATTCAGGGATACGATTCACCACCCAGTTTCAGTGCCCCGGGAGGATATTTTTACAAGACCAGCGACTTGGTAGTTGAGGTTGATGAGCATAAGTACTATGCTATTCACCTTGATGTTGTAGAGGCAACATTTCCAGAGCCATAATCAGCGTGACTGCATTTTTTAAAAGCCTGCGGTGAGAGCCGCGGGCTTTTTTATATCACAGAAATTTCTTGTACTTTTCGCCATATACCTTCAATCATACGCAACATGTAGTTCAAGATGAGTACCCCATTAAAAAAAGTATTACTGATCCTGCCGTTGCTGTTATTCGGTACACCTGCCATCGGACAGGGTACCTATTACGGCTTCAATGCCAGCAAGAACTTCTCCCATTTTTTTGGCGACTATGTTGTTACTGCGCAGGATGATATCAGAGTATCACTGAATTCAAGACTTGCCTCCCGATTTTCCGGGGGTATGTTTATCCGTTATCATCTTACGGAGAATTATGCCATTCAGACGGAGTTACGATATACGACACATGGTGCCCGGTTTACGGAACGGGCTGTGATCAGGAACCAGGACATGCGCATTAACGGCAGCTTGATGATGTCCTATGTTGAAGTTCCCGTTCTTTTCAGATTCGGAACCTGGTTGCCGAAACCTGATCCGCCGAGGTACCATCCACCCGGTTATACGTATCACGGCGTTGCTGGAATTTCACTGGGATACAATACCTTTTCACGGTTCTCAGGTGACTTGAGCGGCGATCTGTTTGGTGTTGATTTCAATGAATCGTTTTCTGACAGGGTGCGGAATGAGTTTAATGACACCGATGTCAGCCTGGTTATTGGGGTCGGTTTTGAATACGGCCGATTGGCAAAGTTTACATTTGATATTCGCTATATTGTGAGTCTGCTGGATATAGGAAAAGATCCGAAATTAAGCGGAGATATACGGCACGGCACCATATCCACATCGATTGGTGTGCTCTTTTAAATCCAAGCGGTACAGTGCTGACAATTTTTTTATTGCTGATTTATCAGGTCTGACGGGAAGGCTGCTGACCATCTTCCATTTTTTTACCGGCAAGGGTGAACCTCGACGAGTATGTCCCCGGCTGTACATCTTGCAATGGTGTTTGGTATTCAATAATTTTGGGAGGTAGATATCAATCAACCAATATTCGTTATATTGCCAATCTCCCACTGGCATGTTCATCCGGTATATAATGATGTCATAGACAGCACGCTCAAAAAATGCCTCAATTTAGATGATGGTGCCTTAATAAATGAGTTTTGATATAATGAAGCACCAGAGCATCCCGATCACTCTGTTTTTAATTGCAGTCCTTCTTTTTCCGGTTGCAGTGACTGCAAAGATCGCAAATGACAGCGGCACACCTGAAACGCCTCGTTTGTCGACACCAAACCCAAATGCGCTCTATATCGAAATTCTTGGAAGTTCGATTAACCTTTACGGATTGAACTACGAACGCACTGTTGGTGACAATATCCACCTGCGAATCGGAGCCTCCCGATTTACCTATGTCGATGAGATTACCTATGAAGAAACCGGAGAAGATATCAGCGTCAAGTTGCATACCATTCCTGCATCAGTAAGTTATTCGTTTTTCAATGGCATTCGAAAGCTGGAGGTGGGAGCAGGGGCCACCTTGTTTCATTTCGATTTTTGGGGCGGACCATACCCTGTTGGATACAATGATATCGAATTAGGGAATCGCTTTATGGGCCTGGCAGTGACTTCAAACATCGGATATCGTCTCGTATTGGAGAATTATCTCTTTCGTATCGGACTGCACCCGCTTTACATGATACCCATTCACAATGAGATATCTGGTTTTTTTGAGGAGCTGGATGACCGTGGAGTGCTGGATTTCCGCGACATCGTCGACCCTCGCGGGTTTATGGTGATTCCGGGTGTAAGTTTTGGCCGACGTTTTTAAGCAAGATCATGTCCTTATTTCGATTTCTGTTATTATCCCTCCTGTTATCCGGGTTGCCGAGTTGGGTGAGTGCCCAATCCGATCCTCCGGAAATTTCCATCAACGAAATCCTGGCTTCCAACAGTACGGGTATTGAAGATGAAGACGGTGAGACAGTGCCTTGGATAGAGTTATACAACAGAGGTGAGGATCCGGTCAACCTGAACTTTTTCGGTCTTTCTGATGACCCTGAACGTCCCTGGCGATGGCTGCTTCCGGACACCACACTGGCCCCAGGTGCATTTTTGTTGATATTTGCTTCCGGAAAAGACCGTTCTGAAACAGGCCGTGCTCTTCATGCCAATTTCCGGGTCAGCCGGGATGGGGAGTCGTTGACACTTACGGATGTCAACGGGCAACTGGTCGACCGGGTGCCGCCTGCACCCATGCCTGCAGATGTGTCCTATGGACGCTATCCGGACGGATCGGACACCTGGGTATTCTTTGATGATCCCACTCCGGGTGCCCCGAATTGGAAGAAAGGATTTGACGAGTTGCTGCTTCCCCCTGCCGTCTCGCACGAAGGCGGTTTCTACACCAGTGCATTTGATCTTTATCTCACAAGTAATAGGAACAAACCCGATCATACATCAGATCATTCATCCTTTGGCACACCCACCCGGATTTCTGCTCACGCATCCGATCAGTATTCCAATCCGGTCTCATACGGAGTCGTCATCCGGTACACCCTGGACGGATCGGAGCCGGACAGTACCAGTCCCCGCTACACCGGCCCCATCCGCATCCGGGATCGCACGCCGGATCCCAACACCATCTCCATGATCCCTACCTCACCGCCGGAAATCCCACTGATCCTGGGATACAACTGGAAGGAGCCGCAGGGCAATCTGTTCAAGGGGACGGTGGTCCGCGCCCGCACTTTTCGTGAGGGCAGCCGACCGTCGCCAACCGCCACCCACACCTACTTTGTCGACCATACGGGCAACGATCGCTATCACCTTCCCGTGGTCTCCATCGCCACGGACTCCCTCCACCTGTTCGACTATGAAACCGGAATCTACATCCCCGGCAAGTATTACGATCTGGGTGGACCGGAGGACGACAAGAAGAAAGACGAACCCCACCTGTTCGGCAATTATGTCCAGCGGGGCATCGAATGGGAGCGTCCCGCTTCGTTTGAAC
>SLLP01000198.1 GCA_007133995.1 Balneolales bacterium | reverse complement strand
TACCGATGCCTAATATTTGAAATTCCATACCGTTTCGTTTCTAATTATGATTTTGCTGCCGGAATATGTGAAATTGGTGATGTTGTGAATTTGCCGTTAATGCGAATCGAAGTTTCATTTTTCAGATTGTCATCAAAATGTCAGAAGAACAATGGTGATGATCAGGAACCCGAACACGGCAAAGACCAGGTAGGTCTGTATGTTACCTGTCTGGATTTTGCGGAGTCTCATGCCAATTGTTCCCGTGATATTGGCCAGGAAGTTGACCAGGCCGTCGATAAAGGTGTTGTCAATCCATCCGCTGATAAGCGACACCCCGCGGGTCACCGTACCGGCTCCGTTGACAATACCGTCGATGATCCGGGCGTCAAACCAGTTCGAGATGCGGGTTAAAGCAAGTGTTCCGTTCACAAAAACCGCTTCGTACATCTCATCAAAGTACCATTTGTTGCTCGAGCCGAGATAGAGCGGTCCCATTGTGGCTGCCATTTTGTCCGCACTGAAAACTTTTTTCTGATACACCAGCCATGCGAATGCGAGCCCCGCCACGGCAATGACTATCGAGAGGATCATCACCAGGGTGTGGACCCGGCTGATGGCATCATAGAGCACAGGCCATGATGCCGGTGCAATGGCATCCGGCACAACGCTGGCCGGACGCTCCAGCGCCTGGAAGAGCCAGCCCGAGGACGCACCGAACGGATTGAAGCTGTAAAAAATGAATACGGACAACGCTGCCAGCACCATGAGCGGAATCGACATCACCCCGGGAACTTCACTGATGAGCGGGAGCCGCTTTTTCTGTGCATGCTCGCCATGGAAAGTGAGGATAAGCAGTCGGAACATGTAGAAAGCAGTCATACCTGCGACACCGAAAGCGATCAACGGAAGCAGCCAGTGGCCGTTCAGTGTGCTGAAAGCCAGGGTGCCGGCCAGGATTTCATCCTTGCTCAGAAAACCGGATGTCAGTGGTATGCCGGATATGGCCAGTGTAAAAATGAGAAAGGTCCAGTAGGTGACAGGCATCCGGGATTTGAGTCCGCCCATGTTGCGGACGTCCTGGGCATCGGTGTCGTGGTCATGCTGCTTGTGAAGCGCCGTATGCATCGCATAGATCACGGCACCGGAGCCCAGAAACAGCCCCGCCTTGAATGCAGCGTGGGTGACCAGGTGCATGAATCCGGCCGCATAGGCCCCCACTCCAAGCGCCATGACCATGTAACCGAGCTGACTGATGGTAGACCAGGCCAGCACTTTTTTGATGTCATATTGGGTGATGGCGATGGTTGCGGCAAGCAGCGCCGTGAAAGCGCCGATATAGGCGATTACCAGCAGTGCGTCGGCCGTAAAGAGCGGAAAGAGCCGCGCGACCATGAACACCCCGGCGGCCACCATGGTGGCCGCATGGATGAGGGCGCTGACCGGTGTCGGACCTTCCATCGCATCCGGAAGCCAGACATGCAGTGGAAACTGGGCCGATTTTCCGATAGCGCCGCAGAAGATCAGGATTCCGGCCGCCGTCAGCCAGGCCTGGCTCTCAAACGGCAGGTTGCCGGCGGACAAGGCCCCGAAAATGGCGTCAAACGAGAAGGTGGAGAAGTGCACGAAGATGATCATGATGCCGATGAACATGCCGGCATCGCCGATACGATTGACGATAAAAGCCTTCATGGCAGCATTGGATGCCGATTTCTTTTCATACCAGTGTCCAATGAGTAAATATGAGCTCAAGCCGACCAGCTCCCAGAAAATGTACATCATCAGCAGGTTGTGGGTGATCACAATACCGAGCATCGAGAAGGTAAAGAGGCCAAGGTAGGCGAAGTAGCGCGAATACCGTACATCCCCTTTCAGATAACCGATGGAAAAGAAATGCACCAGCATACTGATCAGCAGCACGACGACCAGCATGACCGCAGATAGATTGTCGATCAGGATACCGAGTTCAACAGTCACCTCACCGACACCCGGTATGCCGCCGAAGGTGGCCCATGTCCAGCCCGCCGATACCGACTCGGGCACAGCAAGTTTTACGAACATAATGAACAGTGAAGCCGCAAATGCGACACTGACCATGGCGGTACCGAGCCAGTCACCCTGCCGGGGCAAACGCTTGCCGAAAAAGATCAGCAGCAGGAAGCCGGCCAGTGGAAGAAAAAGAGTGATGAGTGATAACTGTATCAGGGATTCCAATGCCATAATGTTTCAGATTCAATAAATGGAGTTCTAATCCTTCAGTTCGCTTATTTGCTCGACATCAACCGACCCGAACCGGTTGTAGATATTCAGAGCGATCGCCAGAGCAACCGCCGCCTCAGCCGCAGCTATGATGATCACAAACAAAGCGATCATGTGCCCGTCCAGCGACAGGGAACCATACCGGCTGAATGCCACGAAATTCAGATTGGCGGAATTCAGTATCAGTTCGATGCCCATCAGAACCATAATGATGTTTCTGCGGGATATCACAGCCAGCAGTCCCAGTGAAAACAGGACAGCTCCGACCACAAGGAAGTGATTGAGTCCGGGTTCTGCCAGCCATTCAGGTAAGACCATGTCCAAATCGGTTAATTGTAATTGTGTGTTTTACTGCCGGTTATGCAGTTCGGTTTTGGTTGTTATTCCTTTTGTGATGGGGTTCCGGAATTTTCTGCCGACCGGGAAGCCTGTTGCGGCGGACGCGTTCGGGCGGCCATGAGTACAGCTCCGATGATAGCCAGAAGAAGAAGCACCCCGGCCACCTGGAATGGAAGCATGAAATCGGTGAGCAGGAGTTCGCCGAGGCCGGTCAATGTAACCTCTCCATCCTCAAGTGGAATGAGCGTCCAGTCCGTTGACAGATAGACAAAAATGAGCAGTATTCCGATGATCCCCGTAAAAATCGTGGCCGGCAACAGGTTCACCGTGCGTGTATGCACTTTCTCGAAATACCCGCGGGTGGTTAACATCACTCCGAAAAGAATGAGCACCAGGATGCCGCCGACGTATACCAGAAGCTGGGTAACCGCTACGAAACCGGCATATAGGAGTGCATAGAAAACAGCCAATCCTCCCAATGTGAACATCAGTGCGAATGCCGAATGCACGATGTTTTTTGAGAACACCATGATGGCAGCACAGCCGATAATTAGGATCGCAAACACGTAAAATGCTACAGCAAACAGATCCATGATACATCCATACCAGTAAAGTTGAAATTAATTTCGTTCAATGCGTTGCTTGTACCTTGCATCCTTGCCCTCTGCATCAATATTGAGTGCAAAAAATGCATCCTTCTGTTATTCTTCCGACTTCTTCTTTGTTTCACGTTCAGCTTTTCGGGCTGCTCTGCGCGCCTCACGTTCCGCCCGGCGCGCTTCCCGGTCAGCATCGGCATCACCAGAAGCATCTGCACCTCCTTCAGCACCGGATGCTTTAGTATTAGCAGACGGTTTCCCGGTTGAAGCCCCGTCGCCCTCTGCTTCCGCCTTCTCTGCGGCCTTTTTCTCCCTGGCCCGCTTTGCTTCCTCCTTTTTCCTGCGTTTCTCTTCCTCTTCTTCCTGGAGCTTTCGATTTGCCCGCTCAATCTGCTCAGGAGTCATGTCGGAAAAAGAGAAGATCAGATCATTGCGGTCATAGGTTGAGTACTCGTATTCCTCGACCATGGTGATGCAGTCTGTCGGACAGGGATGCACGCAAAGCTCACAATAGCAGCATTTGGCCATGTCAATATCAAACTTGTCAACCCAGAGCTTTTTTTTGTGTCCGGTGGATGTCTCACCAAGATCATCATTATCGGTGGACTTGATTGTGCCGATTTCGATACACTCCACGGGACATGCGCGTTCACACAGGCGGCAGCCAATGCAATCATCGATATTGACATGCAGCTTCAGCCGAACCCGTTCGGGAAGCACATCGCGCACCTCCGGGTACTGAACGGTAACCGATCTTTTAAAGAGATGGCGCATGGTGATGCCCATCCCGGTGAAGATGGATTTGAATGTGGAGTAGGTGTCGGTTAGTGCCTTAACCATAAGAATATTAGAGTTAGGTTAGAAAATCATTTCCCAAAGTGCGATAAGCACCAGGTTAACAAACGAAATCGGGATGAGATACTTCCAGCAGAGGTTCATCAGCTGATCCACGCGCAGCCGCGGAAGTGTCCAGCGGAGCCACATCATCACAAATACAAGGATCATCCCTTTCAACAACATCCAGAAAGCTCCCCATAGCGGACCATCCATAAATGATCCGAACGGACTGTTCCAGCCCCCGAAAAAGAGCGCTGCGCCAAGCAGTGACAACAACAACATATCGGCATACTCGGTGAGCATGAAGAGCCCCCAGCGCATGCCGGAATATTCGGTCTGGTAACCGCCGACAAGTTCGGATTCCGATTCCGGCAGGTCAAACGGTACACGGTGTGCTTCAGCCAGGGTTGCAATGAAAAAAAGTACGAAAGCGATCACCATGAAAGGACTGTGGAAAATCAGCCAGCTGGGCAGAAAACCAAGAAACGCATTGCCCGATTGCAGTTCCGTCACTTCCATCAGGTTTAATGTTCCGGTAACGATAATCACGGACAGAATGGTCACCACGGTCGGAATTTCGTAGCTGACTGTCTGGGCAGCGGTTCGCATGGCACCCAGAAGCGACCATTTATTGTTGGATGCCCATCCCGCCATGATGATGCTTACCGAAAGCAGTGAGGTGATGGCCACAATGTAGAAAACACCTACATCGATCATGCTTCCGATATAGCCGCTGCTAAAAGGAATGGCAACAAATGCGGCATAGGATGCGGCAAATGCGATAAATGGTGCCATTTTGAAGAGGAAACGGTCGGCCTTGGACGGGACGATGTCCTCTTTCTGGATCATTTTCACCAGGTCGGCGATGGTCTGCGCCCAGCCATGCCAGCCGCCGGTAAGCATCGGTCCAAGCCGGTCCTGCATGTGTCCCGCCACCTTGCGCTCAAGCCAGATCGCAAAAAGGGCATAGACCAGTATGATCATCAGGGGAATGATGGAAAAGACAAAGACGACCAGGGGTCCGGCCGGCAAAAAACTTTCCAGAAACTGCTGCATAATTATGTCAT
>SLLP01000143.1 GCA_007133995.1 Balneolales bacterium | reverse complement strand
TCATGGATAAATGCACAGATACCGTTTGGTGACGGCTACATCGCTTTTGAGGAAAGTCAGATCGAAATGTTGAAAAATTTTCTTACAGGTGATCATGTCGTCCTGCTCACTTTGATTCATGTGGGACTTGTTCCCTCGGTTTGTGAAGAAGTGCTGTTTCGAGGCTATTTTCAGCGGGCACTGGAGAAATCGTGGGGAATATGGGCGGCCATCATCATCGGTGGTCTGCTTTTCGGGATTTACCATATCCGGCTGACGCAGGTCATTCCTCTGGCCGCAATTGGCATGCTGCTGGCATGGATCGTCTGGAAATCCGACAGCCTGTTGCCGGCCATGGCAGGCCACTTTGTAAATAATGGAGGCAGCGTTGTCCTGGCTTCCATGTATCCTGAATACATGATGGAACAAATGGCAGCAACTGAACTACCGCCCTTATGGCTGGTGTTGATAAGTTTAGGAGTCACGATTATGTTGCTGCGATTCATCAACCATACAACCAAGCGGAAGTAAATTATGTTTAGTGATAAAATAAAACCGGATAATGTAGATGACTGGACCTGTGTATATGAAACCAGCATCGAAAGTGAGGCCCGCCTTGTCCAGGCATTTCTCCAGGATCATGGATTGACCTGTGAAGTTTTGTCAAAAAAGGACAGCGCCTACACTGTGAATTTCGGCGATCTCTCCGCACTGTTTGTCTATGTGCCGGCAGACCAGGCCGCTGATGCCAAAAAGGCACTTGAAGAGTGGAAAGAGGGTAAAATCGATTATGAGGGAAAAGGTGAACCAGAGAATGATGAAGCCGACAATGAAGCTCCCCGCGGGGACAAAGATCCCGGTGAGGAGGAAGATAAACAGGATAAATAGGAGTGTGGCCGGGTGCCTGAGTTGCTAAAACGAATTATTTCTTCATTGATCGCTGCGCCGGTCTTTCTCTATGCCCTATGGCTGGGGGGATGGTTTTTTGCGGTAATGTTGGTTCTGATATCCATGATCATCCAGCTCGAAATCATAAACATGCTGGACAAACAGAGTCTTCATGCCAGAAAAATCATGGCGTTGCTTCTTGGTGTCCCTGTAATGATGATGGCCATTCATCCTGAAATTTCGTGGTTAATCATTCTTGCTGTACTGCTTCTTATACTGGTAACAGAAGTTTTCCATGATCACAGTGAAGGCTGGAAGCATTTGTTGACCACGCTTTCTGTCGGCATAATGGTGCCGGCCCTTTTTTCCGGATTGCTTGTGCTCAGAAATTTCGGCGATAATATGACCGGTTTTATCCTTGCGTTCACACTTGTTGTGATGGTATGGTCCAACGACATTTTTGCTTTTGCCGGCGGCAAGACTATGGGCAGGCATCGCCTGGCTCCTAAAATTAGTCCGGCAAAAACGGTTGAAGGATTTGTCTGGGGTTTTCTTGGCTGCTTTCTTGCTCTGGGTCTCTGCATGATTTTGATACCCGGTTTTCCTCTTGACTTGAAAACCGCTATACCCTTTGCCCTCTTGACGGGATTGTTTGGCCCGGCCGGTGATTTGTCCGAAAGCAAGCTGAAGCGGGCATCGGGGATCAAGGATTCCTCAGGACTTATGCCCGGTCATGGCGGACTTTATGACCGTTTTGATGCGGTCCTTTTTTCAGCCCCGGCCGCTGCTGTTTATTTTAGTATTCTGCATTACTTTTCCATATTGTAGTCCAATGTGATCAACGGAGTACCGTTATGAACGTTTTTCTGACAGGCGGCACCGGATTTATTGGCTGGCATCTCTCTCAGCTTTTATTTGAACTGGGTGATTCGGTTACCATTGCAACCCGGAATCCGGATAAACATGCCGCACGGGCTAAGGGCAAAGACGACGGCGCCCGGGTGCAGTTTGTACCGCTGGGAACGGATTTATCGCTTTACATGAAGGGGTGCGATGTTGTGGTGAATCTTGCCGGCGAGAACCTGTTTGGTAAGCGATGGACCAGCAGTGTTAAAAAGAGGTTGTATGACAGTCGTATTCAGACAACCCGGTCACTGGTCGATGCAATGAAACGTCTGGATAAAAAACCGGATGTATTTCTTTCGGGTTCGGCCGTAGGTTATTATGGTGATTGCGGATCCGAGAAACTTACCGAAAAGCGTGGAGCTGGAAATGACTTTCTCGCCAGGATGTGCCAAGACTGGGAGAATACAGCTTTGAACGCCGAGAGCCTGGGCATTCGGGTGGTCCTTTCACGCACGGGCGTCACGCTGGGAAGGGAGGGTGGTGCGCTGGCCACCTTGCTGCCTGTTTTTAAATCTTTTATAGGTGGCTCAGTTGGATCCGGAACCCAATATTTTCCCTGGATACACATCGACGATATCTGTAAATCGATGGTGTTTGCTGTCCGTAATAAGGATTTGGCAGGCCCTTTTAATGCAACTGCACCGAAGCCCGTCACCATGAATGAATTCGCAAGGGCGCTTGGAGATGTGATTTCAAGGCCCTCCTTGTTCAGAGTGCCGGAATTTGCACTGAACATGGTTCTCGGCAATGATGCGGCCTCGATGATAACAAACAGTCACAGAGCCATACCTGCAAGGCTTCGCGAAAACGGTTTTACTTTCCACTACGATGATATCGGACAGGCTCTAGGTCAGATTTTGAAGAGCTGAACGAGCTTGTACAAAATTGCAGCTCATGGCCGCCGAAAGGACCAGCAGCGCAGGCCGTCCCGGGTTTGCCCGATCAGCTCCCGTTCACCGGTTCCCTGGATATTTGTCACCATCGGATAGCGCAAGGATGCAGACGGAATGTCACCGACCGGTTCACCGGACTCAACCTGCCAGGCGTAAACTCTGCCGGTATTGGAAACACCGACAAGGTCCGGTTTGCCGTTGCCGTTCAGATCGGTTACCAGCATATTTCCATAAGAAGCAGAAGGCTGGCCTATATTCCGTGTCATTCTAAGCTGACCGCCTTCGTTTAGCAGGAACAGATTGCCGTTCAGACTCTGTATCCCGATCATCAGTTCACGAATGCGTTGGCCGTTATCGTGGTCCAATGTCAGCGTCTGTACAATGGGTGCGTTAAGTATCGGCGAATTTCCGACATAAACACGGCGCACAATCAGCTGGCTGTGATTGTTCTGACCATTATTTTGGATATTGGAAAAGCCGTTATTATCAGGTGCAACTACAAGCGAGTCGGCGAAGAAAGGTTCCCGGCCAATGGCATAGAGGTGTCCGTCTGCGGCCCCGGCAAGAATGTGCCGGCCGTGAAAGGTGACCGGGCCCAGATCGGACTCAATGAAAACCGGGTAACCGTCACGCAGGTTGCCGCGCGGAGAAAAACCGAATAACCCGTTTCCGGCAGTGATCCAAAGGGTATGCTCATCGGTGAAGTCATTAAAGACCGGCTGTTGTGAAGCCTGAATGTTGATGTCCTGGGGCCATCCCTGAATATTGCGTCCCCGCTGATCGAGAACATGCACCTTCCGGTCTGCTGTAGTGACTATCATTTCCGGCCGGCCATCACGGGCCACATCGCCAAGGGTAAGCGGTGTTGTGATGCGCTCGTCCATGGTTACCGGGAAGTTGGGAAGCGGGATGCCGCGTGTATTCCAGGCGTAGATTTTATTTCCGGCTGCGATAAGGATGGCATGCTGGTTGTTACCATACCAGTCGTAGACCAGGGGTGAACCGAGTGGGCGGTCATTACCCGTATTCACTTCCAGGAATCCGGTTCCGTCGGCAGCTATACCGTAGATATGATTGCTTTCAGTAGCAATCACCAGCTCATCCCGTGACCCGCCGCCGATATTGGCAAGTGTCGGCTTTCCGGTGATACGAGCCCCCTTGAGGTCAAATACCCAGACATCACGTACCGGGTCAGTACGGTCCTCGCTGAAATACGTATCCATGGTAAGTGACATGCTGTCTCCGCCCCGCACCAGGCTGACTGCTCCTATATCGAGCAGAGAGCCCAGAAACCTGGCATGATTCAACGGATTGAGCATGGGGTCTAGATAGTTGAGCAGAGGAGATGTCCGGAAATATATCCAGGCGCTTACTTCATCCGGATGGCGTTCTCTGATGGCCATGTAGGCATCATCGTAATAGTAGACAGCCCGTCTGCGCCTGTCCTGGTCAATTCGGCGTGCCAGGCCGGACCTTTTAGTGATGATGGCAGCGTTGGCAGACCGAATTACATAAAAATCGGTTAGACGGCTATGCGACCCTCCCAGGATTTGTCCAAACACCGGACTGTTAATGTAGTAGACATCGTTGCTGACTTCAATAAAACCGTCGCGCTGGAGATCCCGCATCAAACCGATAAACCCGGAGGGATCGCTAAGCCTGCGCAGATACATATGCTCTCCAACCGAGAGAAAACCGCTGGCCTCAAATGTGACAAAGGCGGTTGCAGGAGCCAGTAACTGCCGGATATTTTCAACCATGCCGCTATCGGAGAGCAGCAGCGAATCAAGCCGGCCAGCCTGCCTCATGCCATCTAAAGTAGCGGACCCGGGTTCCTGGTGGAAGACAGTAAAGAAGGCGGCGTCATTTGGGATGTAGCGATCCAGGTCGAATGATGCGGGCTCTGCAGCAAAAGAACTCATAAACCCGGACAGCCCGGTGTCTTCGAGCGGTATTTCTCCGCTTAGCCTGATATCAAAGATCGGGTCGTCGTAGGTATCGCTGCTGACACTGAGTACAGTCGGACCGCTGCCATCAAAAAGATCGGAAAATCTTGGAAGGTAGCGGGGCGCCCCGAGCAGGCTGAGCCAGTTGCCGAGCTCCGGGGTGTTCAGCAGATAGCTGCCCGAAGCAATCTCATCTTTGGATATTGCAATGCCCGGATGTTCACCGGCGTAAGCCATGATACTGTTCTCAATGGCAGCGCTGTTCCTGCTTATGAAAATCCAGTTTTGTATCTGCGCCGCAAAAATCCGCTGGTTCTCCAGGTGCAGGATCTGAATTTCCTGATTCCGGAACCGGTAGCTGTTTTCGGCGAACTCCTTGTGAAATGGCCTGGCGATGGCCGCTACTCCCGTACCGGGATCTTCGATGATCATAAGAGGCTGCAGCTGGTGGGATCCTGTGGGATACAGGGCGACTGCTTTCAGGGCGACCGGTG